>JAJZZR010000243.1 GCA_021797465.1 Pseudomonadota bacterium
ACTATGCACTCAGGCGGCTTTCTTCCCGCGAGGCAAAGTGGAGCCGGGTTTGATCTGCTCAAGCTTCGCGCGTGCGCGGGCAATCTTTTGGACGATGTCCTCGACCGTCGCGGTCCAGATGAAGGGCTTCGGATCTTCGTTCCAGGCGCTCAGGAACTCATCGATCGCGCGCTTCAAATCCGGCACGCTCACGAAGCTGCCCCGACGAATCGCCTTATCGGTCAATTCCCGAAACCAACGCTCCACCAAATTCAACCAGCTGGAACTGGTCGGGACAAAGTGACAGACGAAGCGTGGATGCTTCTTCAGCCATCGCTGCACGTGCGGCTCCTTGTGCGTGCCGTAGTTGTCCATGACCAAATGGAGCTTGAGTCTCGAGGGGAATTCCCGATCCAGATGGCGCAGGAATCGCAACCACTCCTGATGACGGTGCCGAGCGTGACATTCACCGATGACCTTGCCGTCCAGGATGTTGAGCGCTGCAAAGAGCGTCGTGGTGCCGTTGCGCTTGTAATCGTGCGTCATCGTGCCGCAGCGGCCTTTCTTCAACGGCAGGCCCGGCTGAGTGCGATCTAAGGCCTGGATCTGGCTTTTCTCGTCCAGGCACAGCACCAGAGCTTTCTCCGGGGGATTCAAATACAACCCGACAACGTCGGTGAGTTTCTCCAGAAATCTCGCATCCCGAGAGAGCTTGAACGTGCTACTAAGATGCGGCTTGAGATTGTGCAACTGCCACAACCGATTCACCGTATCCTTGCTCACCCCCTGTGCCTTTGCCATAGAGCGGCAACTCCAGTGCGTCATGCCCGCAGGCTTACTCTGCAGCGTCGCCTCAATGATGCGGTCGCGCGTGGCTTGATCGTATCGGGGTTTTCGTCCTCGACCCGGAGCAATCCGCCAAACTTCGCCAATTCCCTTCTGATGCACCCGTTTACGCCACAGCTGCACCGTGATCCGATTCACTTCAAGCTCCGCGGCAATCGCCACATTGCTCTCGCCAGCCAGCGCTCGCAAAATAATCCGGCAGCGCAGCGCGACCTGTTGCGGCGTGCCGTGCGCGGACTCCCAACTCTTAAGCTGAGCTCGTTCAGAGGGCCGCAACTTGATAGACAAACCAGCATTTGGCATGAACGCATCATAGCAATTGCCGGGAATTACTGCATACCTATTTCGGAGACACTACACTAGATCATCTTCGTCAATTCCCTTTAGGTCCGCTCCTCCCCAGAATTGCTGCCCGTCAGATAGCGACCCCAGGGAGACGAGGCCATGACGACGACGCAGCCGAACCTGGCGTTGATACTCGGTGCCACCGGCGGCATTGGTGGTGAAGTCGCGCGGCAAATGCGCGATGCGGCGTGGCAGGTGCGCGCGCTGAAGCGCGGGCTGCCACACGAGGAGGAGCAGCGCGCCGGCCTTACGTGGATACGCGGTGACGCGATGAGTCGGAAGGACGTCCTGCGGGCAGCGCGTGGCTGCGCGGTCATCGTGCACGCCGTCAACCCGCCGGGTTATCGGCACTGGGCGGATCTGGTCCTTCCAATGCTAGACAACACGGTGGCCGCGGCGATCGCCGAGCGCGCCACCATTGTGCTGCCAGGCACCGTGTACAACTATGGACCCGATGCCCTACCGACGCTGGCGGAGGACGCGCCGCAGAATCCGGCAACTCGCAAGGGGAGCATCCGGGTAGAACTTGAGCGGCGACTCAGGATCGCAACGCAACTGGGTGCTCGAGTGATCATCGTGCGCGCCGGCGACTTCTTCGGGCCACAACCCGGCAACAATTGGTTCTCACAGGGTCTTGTTAAACCAGGGCGGCCCGTTGCAGCAGTCAACCTGCCGGGCAATCACGGCATAGGACATCAGTGGTGTTACCTGCCCGATGTGGCGCGGACGATGCTCGAATTGCTGCGCCTTCGTGAACGCCTCGAGCCGTTTGCAAACTTCCACATGTCAGGACACTGGGATGCCGACGGCTTACAGATCGCAGCCTCCGTGCAGCGTGTCGTGGTGCGCCGCACGGGGAGAGTCCCCGCGATGCGGAAATTCCCGTGGCGGCTGATTCGCCTGGCGTCACCCTTCGTCACAACGCCGCGGGAGCTTCTCGAGATGCGCTATCTTTGGAGTCAGCCCGTGCGCATGACCAATGCGCGCCTTGTGGCCATTCTCGGGCGGGAGCCGCATACAGCGCTGGACGAAGCGGTCGAAGCCACGCTCGTTGGCCTGGGCTGCTTGCCTGCTGCCGAGTAGAGCGCAGGATCAAGCGGGACTCTTAATCATGGTAATCAACTTCAGCGCGGTTGCGACCCGGATGCGGGCGATGTGGGAAAGTCCAAAGCAATTCGCGCCGTACGCCGCCATTGAGCTGATTCTGCCAAGGGGGACGGTGCGCGTACTGCTCTGCTGGCTCGATCGGCGGAGGCGGGTCGCCTCAGGCCGCATGGCGCACGAATGCAACCTTTGTTGATCTGCCAGGGGCACGTGGGTTCCCGGGGCGTCCGCTATCTGGAGCGGTGACTGGCGAATGCGTCGCTTTGCGACGAGTTGAGCGGGCGCTCGCAGCCTTTGAATCGCACTTTGAGGTTGCAGCTGGAGTCAAGTGCTACGGTGGGTGCGAATGCCGGGCCATGCCCGGCAAGTCGCGGCAATGATACGGGCCAGCCGGAATGGGCTCTGGTTATGGAATTTCCCAAGCGATCCGAACCTTACCGCTGCGGCTGTTGCCGCAGCTTGCCTGGGGTTGTCCTGAAATGGAGCGGGTGATGGGAATCGAACCCATAGGCGGCCTTTGTCAAATCAATATGTTAGGTGCCATTGCGCAGGCGAGTGCGATTCAAGTGCGAGATTTCGCGTTACGTGGGGCGCTCTGAGGCAATGTGGGGCCATTGACCGAAAGAACGCTTTTTGGGGCCTGCGGTTGCTACTGCTACGGGCCGAGAAGTGATGCAGGGACGACTGCGACACCGTCCTGCCGCCGGTAAGCGTGCTTGCCGGTCGTGATGACCACCATGTCCGTCAGGGCGGTGCCGAGCTGCTCACGGAACCAAAGCAGATGGTTCACGTCCGCGTCTGTAACGTCCGCGCTCGTTTTGACCTCAATTGCAAGCACGCGCTGGTCGGCTGTCTCAACGATGAGGTCGATCTCACGGCGACCGTCGTAGGTACGGCAGTGGTAAACCCTCGCCTCGGCGGCCTGTGCATAGACACGGACGGATTGAGTTACGAGCGCCTCGAACATCTGGCCGAGGAGCGTTCCATCTCGTGGGGGGGCGTCCGCCGGTGAGACCGTCACGAGCTTCGCGCCAGTGGCTATGCCGCCGAGCAATGCACCGGCATCTACGCCCAGCAGTCGTGCCGCCAGTGCGGGATCCACCAGGTGATGCTTCGGAGTCTGGGTGAGGCGCCTCAAGTGGTTCTTCGTCGGCGCCCAGCCGGGAACCTGATCGAGAATCCAGAGCTGCTCAAGTACGTTGCGGTAGGCGATGACCGTGGTCTTCGCGGGGACCTCCTCATCTCCAACCGAGGCGGCATTGCGAATTTTCTCCAACGACGTGGTGGTGGCTGTGGCCGCCGCGAAAGCTGCCATCCAGCGGCGGAGGGTCTGCGGTCGGCGCACAGCATGCCCCTGCGCTTCGAAGTCACGATCAACGATTCGTTCAAGATAGCCGTCGAGCTGCGCGCGCAGCGCCCAACCGGACAAGCTGCGAATGCCTGGGAATCCTGAGGCGATGATTTCGTGGGCATAATCTGCGAGACCGAAGCTTGTCCGGCCCTCGGGTGTCTCCCGTGCGCCGCTAAGCAGGTTGGAGAGGCTGACGGTTGGCCTGTCCAGGCCACGCTCGGCCAGGCTGAGCGGTCGCATCCGGATTCGTACGATACGGCCCGCTCCAGAATGGCTCGGTGGCGTTGTAGGCGTTGCAGAGCCTGCGAGGATAAACCGGTCCGGGGTCGGGTCCCGATCGACCGCGTCGCGGACCGCGTCCCAAATCGCCGGCACATGCTGCCACTCATCCAGCAGGATTGGTGCCGGATCCTTGAGTAACACGGTCGGGTCCGCAGCCGCGATGGACCTGACTTCAGACACATCCAGGCGGTGAACAGTGCGCGCGCGGCGTTCGGCGGTTGCCGTCTTGCCCACCGCTTTGGGTCCTTCGATCGCGATGGCCGCGAGCTGAGGGAGAAGCTCATCGAGCTCACTGTCGACGATTCGCTGCGTGTAATCGCTCATGTGTGGTCGCCTGCGCCGCGTCCCAGTAAGACTACCACACAACCGCTATATGCAATACTATTCAACCACTTCCTACGCTACTGTACAGCCAAATAATTCAAAGTACTTCAAGTACTTGGAAGGGGAAGGTTGCCGAAGGCCCTGACGGGTAAGCAGGAAGAGGGGTGCATGGGAAATGGAGGCTATTGCGGCATTTGGCGCAACGACCGTGCCCTCAATCGGCCATGGCCAGGCTACCTCGTGAAGCCCCTCTCAGCCCACTCCAACGGAACCAGCCACTGGCATTGACGCGATCGCTGCGATCTGCACCTCAACTTCGAACAGAGCTAACGCGTTCCGATCCGCGCGGAGCGAGTTTCGCGCTACCCCGCCAGATCGATCCGGTGACAAGCCTACAGTGTCACTGATCGACCCGAAGCGGTCCAAACGCGCTTCCGCATTGCCGCCAGTCGGAACCCGATTAGCGGACATGCAAACGACTGCCTTCAACGCCGCCAAAAATCGTCATGTCCCATTTCCTGAGAGACGCGCGGCGCCGGTTCTGCAAGAGAACATAGGCCTACGCATCATGCAGTCGTCCTACAACTCTGATACTCTCCCCGCTGCTTTCCGATACTTGCAGGGCTATGGCTGGAAGCTGGCTTCGCGTAATTCGATCAGTTGCGCACCACGATCGCCGCGCTCTCAAGAAGGAGGCAGAGCGCAACCCCGATGGATTAGCCCGGTGGGCGCACGCGACTGAGTCGTGGTGGCATGGAGAAATTGCGGAGGCTCGGCGCTCGGCCGAAATCGATCTGCAAGCTCACCCAGACGACTTCCACCTGATTCGGATCTGCCTCGACTACTACATTCGCGCACGCGACTCGGCACAGATCTGCGCGTATTCCAAGAGGTTACTCGCTGCGAAAAGCCCAGCGATCTGGATTCGTCGTCTGTATTTACTAGAAAGCGTACTTCTCTGGCCAATTGTGTTGCTTGGCTATAAAGGTGTCTATGGCGTCAAAGCAGGTGCCGATAACTGTGACAGGTGGGTTGCGTGGGCAGAGAACTATGTCACGAAGCACTTTAAGCAGGTCGTCTCTATCCGCGACTCGGAAGGGGCATTTATTGAACCAAGCGCAATCTCGGTAACCGCGCGAACGTTACGGAAGCATGCATGGATGGCGACTTCGATTGAGGTTTCAGTAGGCGGACATCAGATTCTGACAACTGGCGAGCTGAAGAGCGTTGAGGGATTGTCGACGCAGGAATTTCTCTGTGGAGGAGAGTCACATCAAGTCGTCTTGACATGGGATAAGCGATCACTCGACTCGATTCCTTACACACTTGAAATTGACGGTTGCGTTGCCAAGACTGCCGGGTTCGAATATCAAAGTGGTGGGCTCAATATTGGCCGTTTGCCGCTACGCTTGCTGTCATCGTACTGTGGCGCATCCTGATTGTGATTGCCTGACATGCCTGACAAAAAAACTAAGCTGTAACTAACTG
>JAJZZR010000380.1 GCA_021797465.1 Pseudomonadota bacterium
TATCGTGGCGCGTCTCAACAGGCGCTCCCGGCGCATGAACGCTCCGAGCTCGCCTGGCTTCTTGCACAGGTCCGCCTCGGCCAAAAGCCGCCGTTTCTCACTGGCCGAGAATCGTCGCCGCTTGGCCGTGGCCACCACCTCCGGGTCCGGAGCACGCCCCGCGAAAAAACTCACCTGTGCACTGATCAAGGAATCTATCCCATTCGTGTTCATGTTCCAGCCTGCCTGTACTTTAAATTGCCCAGGCAGGTGTCTCAGCTCATATTGGCACATAGGGAATGCGCCGCGGCGGGCACGGTAGGATTTCGGATAGCCATGCTTCAGCACCTCGATTGCTGGTGTGGTGAGCCGCTCGGGTGCTCTGATACGCACTCGGGCGGCGCTTTTGCCAGGACAGCAACGGCGATGCAGCGAGCTACGAGTGAGGCGAGCAGGGGCACTTTTGCGCTACTGCTACCTGACTGCTACGGGGAGGAATACTGGGCCTTCGGACTGATCAACGAATCGCGTAACTCGTTGATTGATTGGCTCCCCGGGTTGGACTCGAACCAACGACCAACGGATTAACAGCCCACCGGATATTCGCTGTTTTCCCCGAAATCTGGCCAAATTTCCTCTAACGAAGCCGGTTTGAATTCTCGAGAGATGTAGCGCATTTAGGGATGGCGGTTAGAGACTCCTTTGCTGGTCTGCAATTCCGGCAGCCATCGACCTGTGACGGCCACTCGTGACTGGCTGCTCTGGAGAAAGTAAAATTAACGCTAGCATGCGTGGAAATGATAAAGAAAGAGGGGAATTCTGGCTGCTTGACAGACTAGGCACGGTGGTTTGGAGCGGCGCTCACATTGCAGTTCTTGCCTTGCTCGCTGCCGGTTCCG
This sequence comes from Pseudomonadota bacterium, assembly GCA_021797465.1. GTDB lineage: Bacteria > Pseudomonadota > Gammaproteobacteria > Steroidobacterales > Steroidobacteraceae > 13-2-20CM-66-19. The sequence goes on from JAJZZR010000380.1 coordinate 879, forward strand.
GAATTATTTTGACTTTGTGGGTCATTCGGATTGGCGAGTGCCTAAACAGGCCGGAGTGTAGAGTTATAAGCACAACTTACGGCAGAGCAACCGCGGCACTAATCATTTTCGCGTTCGCCGTCATAAGCTTAGTCATTCGGGTGCGTGCATATAAGGACTCAAAGATGGCCGGCGATCGCAGCCACAGTTGATGAGCGTAGAAAGGCGGACCCGAAGCGGACGGCTTGGATGTCCGCTTCGGAGGCAGTTGCTCGCATGTCTGATTGGCGGTCATGGCCGACAAGCGTCACAGCGGTACTGAAAGGCGAGTTCAGCAGCTTCGCCGGCGGTCGTGTCCATTTGACTTGTATCCGTACAGACTGTACACTTTTTGCATCTTGGAGACCGTCATGACGAAACCATTGCGAAAGGGCGCCGAGGAAGCGCGCAATGAGCTGCCGCAGCTGCTGATCGCTGCTCAGCAAGGCCGACAGACGATCATCACCCGACATGGTCGGCCGGTGGCGATTCTGTCGCCGATCTCGGAACACCCCGAAACCAGCATGCAGCGCTCACTGCTACCGCTTGCCGGCAGCGGTCGCGGCCTTTATGCGCGTGATAGTCGGGCGACGCTGCGCCGCCTGAGAGATGAATGGAACCGGTAAGCCTCAAGGGACTGCCGGAGAACCCGCTCCTCCTGATCGACTCCGCGCCGATCATCTACGTGCTCGAGGATCATCCCGAACTCGCCTCCGTCTTCAGGCCGGTGTTCGAAGCCCACGCCAAGGGCCGTGCGCGCTTCGCGGTCACGACCGTGACGCTTGCAGAGGTCCTCACCGGACCTTTGGCTGAGCGCAACGAAGTGCTGGTGGAGCGCTACCGCAGCACGTTCAGGTCCTGGTTCGTCGTGGACCTCGATGCCGAGATCGCCGAAAGCGCCGCACGGCTGAGAGCCGCATGCAAACTGAAACTCGCGGACGCGGTGCAGGCAGCGAGTGCGCTGACGATCGGTGCGGATGCGCTGATCACTCACGATCGCGACTTTTCCGCGCTGCTGGATCTGCGCGTCCTCGGGGTCTGACCCAGGCTCAGGGCTTCTATGCGGACCGGCATATCGCCAATGGTCCCTCAGTGGGGCGGCGAGCACGTCTCACCGCGGCCGGATCCAGGAGAGGGCCCAGCAAGGAGAGGATTCCCCGGGAAAGAAAGCGGCAAGAACGCGAGGACCGGAAAGTTAGAGGTTCCTCTCGCCCCGTACGCGCTAACATATTGATTTATTGGCTCCCCGGGTTGGACTCGAACCAACGACCAACGGATTAACAGTCCGACGCTCTACCGCTGAGCTACCGGGGAACCGGTTCGCAGGATGCGCGAAGGGCGCGAATTTTGCGGTGTGAACCGGTTCTCGTCAAGAAACCCGTGGCGGAACTTCGAGCATCCGCCGCGACGCGTACCGACCGGGCGCAGCCTGATGGGCTCAGGGGCGGTTGAGTTCCGAGGCGATTCTGTGTTTGCGATGTACCCATAGGTACCCATAGGCGATCGCATTGATTGCAAGCAGCACCGCGGCCAGCGCCCATTGATTCGGTCGGGTGAGGCCGGGCGGGTACAGGATCGGCAGCAGGTAATGGCGGATGAAGCCACCGCGGTAGCCGGCCTGGCCGGCCAGATGGCGCAAATGGTCCTCGAGCGCCGTCAGGGGGCAGATCTGACCCGACACTTCCACCCAGATCCCCCAAGCCAGCGCCGGGATGTGCGCGAACAACGCGTGGCGCCACTTCCAGGCCAAGAAGCCGCCGAAGATTACAAACCCGACGAACGCCAGGTGGAAGATGACGAGACCGTCGGCCAGTACCCGCCAGATCACGGCATTACGTCCTCCGCGCTGCGCTCCCATTGGCGAGCACGTTGCCGATGCGCTCCATCGCGGCCTTCAACGTATCGAGGCTGCAAGCGAAGGATAGCCGGATGTGTCCGGGTGCCCCGAATGCAGACCCTGGCACCACCGCAACTCCCCCTTCCGTGAGCAGCACCTCGGCGAAGTCGGTATCCGAGTTCGAACCAATGGCCGCCATCGCCTGGGTCACGTCCGCAAAAGCGTAGAACGTGCCCGATCCGGGCAGGCAGCTCACGCCGGGCAGCGCATTCAGCGCTTCGACCACGTAGTCGTGACGCGCCTTGAATGCCTCGTTCATGCGGGCCAGGTTGCTCTGATCTCCCGAGAGGGCGGCGGCCGCCGCGTGCTGCGAGATGCTCGAGGCGTTCGACGTTGACTGCCCCTGGATGGTGGCCATCGCCGTAATCAGCTCCTTGGGCGCTCCACAGTAGCCGATGCGCCAGCCGGTCATGGCATAGGTCTTGGATACGCCGTTGATGGTCACGGTGCGGCCGTAGAGTTCCGGCACCGCCGTGACCAGGCTGCAGAAGGGCTCGACTCCCCAATAAATCTTCTCGTATATGTCGTCGGTGCCGATGACGATGCGCGGCTGATCGATCAGCACTTCGCCGAGGGCGCGCAGCTCCGCGCGGGTGTAGGCGACACCGGTCGGATTGCACGGGCTGTTCAGCAACACCAGGCGTGTCTTCGGCGTAATGGCCGCCGCGAGCTGGCGTGGGGTGATTTTGTAGCCCTGGGCGGGCCCGGAGGTGAGAATCACCGGTTGCCCGTCGGCGAGCAGCACCATGTCCGGGTACGACACCCAGTAGGGCGCCGGGATGATGACTTCGTCGTCCTTATCAAGCACCGCCATGCACAGGTTATAGAGGACCTGCTTGGCGCCGGTGGCGACCAGTATCTGCGCGCGCTCGTACTGGATGCCGTTGTCGCGCGCGAACTTCGCGATGATGGCATCCTTGATCTCGATGGTGCCCTCAACGTGGGTATAGCGGGTCATCCCCTTGTGGATGGCCTCGACGCCGGCCTGGGCGATATAGTGCGGCGTGTCAAAATCCGGCTCTCCGGCGCCGAGTCCGATCACGTCTTTCCCCTCGGCCCGCAAGCGGGCGGCGCGGGCGGTGACGTTCAGGGTTGGCGAAGGCTTGACGCGCTGAACGCGCCGAGAAAGGGTTACAGACACGGGAGTTCCTGTGATGCGTCAGAGCAACGGGCATCGCTATAGTAAGGCATCGGCGTCGGCGCCACCATCCGGCGGCGGGCGAACGCGGCGGGAATTGAGCAAGCATGGAACATACTCCTTTTCAGCTCGAAGCTGAATTCCAGCCGGCGGGCGATCAATCCGCGGCCATAGAGAAACTGCTCGAGGGTCTCAATGACGGCTTGAGCGCGCAAACGCTGCTCGGCGTCACCGGGAGCGGAAAGACTTACGTCGTGAGCCAGGTTATTGCGCGTGCGCAACGCCCGACGCTGGTGCTTGCGCACAACAAGACCCTGGCCGCTCAGCTGTACGGTGAATTTCGCGGTTTCTTCCCGCATAACGCGGTCGAATACTTCGTTTCGTACTACGATTACTACCAGCCCGAGGCGTACGTTCCGTCATCGGACACGTTCATCGAGAAGGACGCCTCGATTAACGAGCACATCGAGCAGATGCGTCTCTCGGCTACCAAGGCGCTGCTCGAGAGGCCCGACGCCATCATCGTCGCCACGGTCTCGTCGATCTATGGACTCGGCGACCCCAAGGCCTATCTCGAGATGATCCTGCACCTAAAGCGCGGGGATCCCATGGACCAGCGCCGGATGCTGCGGCGCCTGGCGGACATGCAGTACACGCGCAACGAGCTCGATCTCACCCAGGGCACCTATCGAGTGCGGGGCGACGTGATCGACATCTTTCCGGCCGAGTCCGAGCGCGAGGCGATACGCGTCGAGCTTTTTGACGATACCATCGAGTCGCTTTCGGTATTCGACCCTTTGACCGGCGAGGTCGAGCGCAAGGTGCCGCGTTTCACCGTCTATCCCGGCACCCACTACGTCACGCCGAAAGAGCGGGTGCTCGGGGCGATTGACCGCATCCGCGCGGATCTGCGCGAGCGCCTGGAGGAGCTGCGAGGGGCGGACAAGCTGCTCGAGGCGCAGCGGCTCGAGCAGCGCACGATGTACGACATGGAGATGATGCAGGAAGTGGGGTACTGCGCCGGCATCGAGAACTACTCGCGCTACCTCTCGGGGCGCGCCCAGGGAGAGCCGCCGCCGTGCCTGTTCGATTATCTGCCGCGCAACGCGCTGCTGGTGATCGACGAGAGCCACCAGACCATCCCGCAGCTCGGCGCGATGTATCGCGGCGACCGCTCGCGCAAGGAGGTGCTGGTCGAGTATGGCTTTCGCCTGCCCTCGGCACTCGACAATCGACCGCTGAAGTTCGAGGAGTGGGAACGCCTGGCGCCGCAGATGATCTTCGTGTCGGCCACACCCGGACCTTACGAGGGGCGTCACGCGGGTCAGACGGCGGAGCTGGTGGTGCGCCCGACCGGGCTCGTCGACCCCGAGGTCGAGGTGCGGCCGGTCGCCACCCAAGTGGACGATGTGCTCTCGGAGATCCGCGCCTGCGCAGCGCGGGATGAGCGGGTGCTGATCACCACCCTCACCAAGCGAATGGCCGAGGATCTCACCGAGTACCTCACCGAGCACGGCGTTCGGGTGCGCTACCTGCACGCCGACATCGAGACCGTCGAGCGCACGGAGATCATCCGGGACTTGCGCCTCGGGAAGTTCGACGTGCTGGTGGGCATCAACCTGCTGCGCGAAGGCCTCGACATGCCGGAGGTGTCGCTGGTGGCCATTCTCGATGCCGACAAGGAGGGGTTTCTGCGCTCGGAGAACTCGCTCATCCAGACCATCGGCCGCGCCGCGCGCAACCTGCATGGCCGGGCGATCCTCTACGCGGACCAT
>JAJZZR010000164.1 GCA_021797465.1 Pseudomonadota bacterium
TGATATGGCTGCCGAAAAGCTCACCAAGCGGATCGTGGACGCCCTCAAGGCTCCGAAACCTTCAACGGTTGGGGTCAAGGTTCGAGAGACTTTCGTCTGGGACAAGGAGCTGCGCGGCTTCGGCGTGCAGGTCATGCCCTCGGGCCTCAAGAGCTTCGTCATCCAGTATCGCACCGCCGAAGGCAGGCTGCGCCGCTCGGTCATCGGCCGGTTTGGCTTGATGACCGTCGAGGAGGCCCGCGACCTGGCCCATGAGAAGCTGGTGGCAGTGTCCAAGGGCATCGATCCCGTTGCCGCCGAAGCGGAGGCCGCCGGGCGCACCACCATCGCCGAACTCTGCGACTGGTATCTCACCGAAGCCGAAGCAGGCCGTATTCTTGGCCGCCGGCGGCCCATCAAGGCTTCGACCCTGGCGATGGACCGCAGCCGGATCGAGTCGCACATCAAGCCCTTGCTAGGCCGCCGTCAGGTCGGCGCCCTGAAGCTCGGCGACATCGAAGCTGCTCAAGCCGACATCGCCGCCGGGAAGACCGCGAAGGCCCGTAAGGGCAGCCGCGGCGGTGCGACCACCGGAGGCGAAGGCGTGGCCGCCCGGACCCTTTCGACGCTACATGCGATCTTCGAGCATGCGGTGCGCCTCGGTAAAATCCCGGATAACCCCGCCAAGGGTGTCCGTCGGCTCGCCAGCACGCCGCGCGACCGGCGGCTCAGCCGCGCCGAGATCGAGCGTCTCGGTAAGACCATCCGTGAGGTCGCCGAGGAGGGCGAACATCCGACCGGCCTTGCGGCCATCCGCTTCCTGCTGCTGACTGGTTTTCGCCGCATGGAAGGGCTCGGCGTGCAGCACCCTTGGCTCGACGAAGAGGAAGGCGCGATCCGCTTCCCCGACACCAAGAGCGGCGCGCAGATCCGCGTGATTGGACAGGCCGCCGTCGATCTCCTTCTGGCTCAACCTGAGACGAAATCACCATTCTTCTTCCCGGCAGACTGGGGTGAGGGGCATTTCATCGGCGTTGTCCGCGTGCTCGACCGCATATGTGATCGCGCCAAGCTCGCCGATGTCACGCCGCACACGCTGCGCCACACCTTCGCAAGCCTCGCTGGCGATCTCGGTTTCTCCGAGCTGACCATCGCCGCGCTTCTGGGGCACGCCTCGCGTGGCGTCACCCAGCGCTACGTCCATATCGACGAAGCCCTACGGATGGCAGCGGATCGCGTCGCCGAAGAGATGGCGGACATCTTGGACGGCAGAACGACGATCGCGCGACCGCATCGGCGCGCAGCCCGGCAATCGCAGAAAGCCCAGGACACAGACGAGACGGCGCTTGAGGCGGCGTCGTGATAAGATAGGGCGAGCCGGGCTGGATGCACGAGCGCCAGCCTGCCGGCCTCTATCCGAACCATCATCACACCTAACCAACCCTTGTTGTCCGAAAAATGCGGCATTCTTCGGACAGCTCTTGCTCATGTCCGAAGAATGTATCATATTTCGGACATGACGGCTTTAGCACAGGACACCGACCTCCGCTCCCGGCTGCTCGCCCGGATCGCGTCCAACCCGAATGAGGTTTGGACGCCTGGCGACTTCGCCGACCTTGGCGGCCGCGCCGCCATCGACAAGACTCTGCAACGTCTCGCCACCGCAGGCGAGCTGCGCCGTATCGACCGTGGCCTCTATGACCAGCCGCGCGAGAACGAGCTAACCGGCCACCCGACCGTGCCCGACTATCGCGCTGTCATCCGCGCCGTGGCCCGCCGCGACCAAGTGCGCGTCGTTGTCGATGGCATGACCGCCGCCAACGATCTCGGCCTCACCACCGCTGTGCCGGCCCGCATCGAGGTGCTGGCCGACACGCGGCTGAAGCCGATCAAGCTCGGCAACCAGGAGATCCATTTCAAGTTCGCCGCGCCAAGCCGCCTTTATTGGGCCGGACGACCCGCTATGCGGGTCGTTCAGGCATTGCACTGGATGCAGGACATGCTGGTCCAGGACGGCGAGCGTCAGCGCGTCGAATCCATGTTGCGACGCCTGTTCGCCGACCCTCAACATGGGCAAGCGATCCGCGATGATCTTCGCGCAGGCCTCTCCGCCCTGCCGATCTGGATGCAGGAATTTCTACGTGGGCTACTCGTTCCCGCCGAAGCGGCCGAGGCGCAATCATGACCGCCGCCTACAAGCAAGTCATCAGCGCCTCGCCGCAGGACAGGCTCGACTTGTTTCTCGCGACAGCCAATCGGCTCGGCGCCCCTGTCGGCAATGTCGAGAAAGACTTCTGGGTCTGCTGGACCCTGAGCGCCCTCTATCACGAGCGTCCGACCGGAGGGCCGCGCCTCCTCTTTAAAGGCGGCACATCGCTTTCGAAAGCCTATGGCCTGATCCGGCGCTTCTCCGAGGACATCGACATCACCGTGTTCCGCGACGACCTTCATGAGCCAGCCTCGGTCGAGGAACTGGAGGCCCTGTCTAACAAGAAGCGTCGAGCCAGGCTCGAAGCCATCCGGGATGCGTGCCGAGTCTACATCACGGGACCGCTCCGAGAGTTCCTCGCCACGCAGATCGCCGACGCCACCAATGGCGTCGGGCGCGTCGAGGTCGACGAAGACGATCCCGACGGTCAGACGTTGCTCCTCTGGTATCCCGAGGTCGAGCCACGCGACGGTGCCTATGTACGGCCCGCCGTGCGCATTGAATCCGGCGCGAAGTCGGCTCTCGATCCCAACCGTCCTGTCACGATCCACCCATACATCAGCGAAGAAGCTGCCACGCTCGACCTGGCGGTCGGCGATGTGACCACTATCGAAGCGACGCGCACCTTCTGGGACAAGGTCGTAATCGCCCATGGCCTGCGCCGCTGGTACGAGCGACGTGGAGTTCTCCGGCAGGAAGGACAGCGCGTATCGCGGCACTACTACGACCTGCATTGCCTGTTCGGTTCGGAGGTCGGCCAGGCGGCGCTCGCGGATCGTGACCTAAGCTCCGATTGTGTCCGGCACGCCCGAATGTTCTTCGACCGGCCCGACTACGACCTCGCTTCGGCCTTCCCTGGCACGTTCGCAATCGCGCCGGTCGGCAGCATGGTCGATGCGCTCAAGCGCGACTACGCCAACACCACAGCTATGATCTTCGGGACCGCTCCCAGCTTCGAGGAAATTCTGACGTCCGCCAGACAGATTGAGAATGCCGCAAACAATTAAGCTTAACGGATAACGACCTTGATCAAGTTGATCCACACTTCAGACTGGCAGTTGGGCAAGCCATTTGCGCGGATGTCCGTCGAGGCGACCGTGGCGCTTCAAGAAGCTCGCCTGGAGGCCATCGACGCGCTGGGAAAGCTTGCGGCTGATGAAGCGGCATCAGATGTGCTGGTTGCGGGCGACGTGTTCGACGCGGCGGAGCCGCATGACCGCACCGTCCGCCAAGCGCTGCTACGAATGGCCGGCTATGGCTGTCGCTGGTGGCTCCTACCCGGTAATCACGACTATGCGCGGTCCGAGGGACTATGGGACCGACTGAAATGCGACGCCCCCAAGAATATCCATGCCCTGATCGTGCCCGTTCCGATGGAATTGACGACGGGGGCATGGCTACTTCCTGCCCCTCTCACGCACCGTCGAGCGGAACACGACCCGACCGACGTGTTTTCCGGAATGAATACGCCAACAGATTCGGTGCGGATCGGACTCGCTCACGGCCCAATCCAATCTTTCGGCAGGCACGAAGAGGCAAAAAATCTAATTGCTTCGAACCGAGCTCAGGTCGACGGACTCGACTATCTTGCACTGGGGGATTGGCACGGTCACGTGATGATTGGAGAACGGACGGCCTATAGCGGAACACCCGAACCGGACGACTTCGGGCGCGAGACTACGGGAGGCGCGCTATTGATCTCTATTCAGGGCAATGGCGTCACGCCAACGGTCAACTTCAAGACCACAGCCAAGTATAGCTGGCGCGAGGCGGAGTGGAACCCCGTCTCCGGATTGGCGGATGTAGAGAAGCGGATTGAGGCGCTGCGCCAACAGGAAAACCTGTCTCGGTTGGTTCTTCGACTTCATCTGAGTGGGCTGGTCGGCCTATCGGAGCGTGTCCGCATTCGCGAGCATCTCGAATCTGGGCTGGCACATGACGTTCGCTGGTTGGACCTCCAGTCGGACGATCTGTTTGTTCGCCCCACACAGGACGAATTGGAGGAAATCGACGCCCACGGGGTCTTGCGCTTGGTCGCCGACCGTCTGCAAGCCATAACTCAGAGGGACGGACGTGAAGGGCTCGTCGCTATGGCAGCGCTTGAGCGGCTCTACGTCGAGACGCTCAAGGCTCGTCGGCGAGGCGATGCAGCATGATGAAGATCCGCCGGCTGACGCTTGAGAATTTTCGAAAATTCAGGTCGCCGGTCCGCGTGGCGGGTTTTGGCGATGGCTTGAACGTCATCTGCGAACCGAACGAGTTTGGCAAATCCACCCTCCTCGAGGCGATGCGAGCGGCCCTGTTCGAGCGCTACGCCGCTAAGACGGAACAGGTCCGATCGTTCCGGCCATGGGGAGACGAAACGGCGCCTGCAGTGGAGCTTTGTTTCGATCTGGAGGGAACAAGCTGGACCATCGCAAAACGCTTTCTGCAAAGCCCCCGGGCCGTGCTAACCGGACCAGATGGCCAGACCTATACGAGCGATCATGCTGAGGAGCGCCTTCAGCAATTGCTCGGTTTTGAGTGGGCCGGCAATCGAAGCGCCGATGCAGAAACCCGAGGCGTCCTTGGCATGCTCTGGATCGAGCAGGGGGACGCCCTGCGCTTGGCGCCGCCGGGGCGGATCGCGCGCGAGACCATTCAGTCAGTGCTTGCCGGAGAGGTGGGCGCTGTAACCGGCGGGCGCCGTGCGGCCGCCGTGAGCGCGGCGATTGAAGGGGGCTATAGGGAATATCGCACGCCAGGGACAGGTCAGCCGACGGGGCGTTTGCTCGAAGTCCAGCGTCAGCATCAGACCGCTCAGGCGCGAGTGGCTGAGGCCGCCGAGACTCTCCGCCGGTTCAGTGAGACCTTGGATCGTCTCCAGGCGGCGCGGCTGGACCTCGTCCGGGTGGAACGGGAGCAGAATGCGCCGCAATATTCGGAGGAGATTACGGCGCTTCGACGCGATTTGGAGATTGCGCGGACGGCTGAAAGCCGCTGGCGCGAGGCGCGCGCGGTACTGGGTGAGGCAGCGGGCCGTCGAGAGGCGATCGAACAGCGGGCTGCCGAACGTACATCGGTCAAAGCCGAGCAGGGAGAAGCGAGACGATCCCTGACCACTGCACGTAACCCCGTGGAGGCGTCCAAAGAACAATTCGCCCGAGCGCAGGCCGTCGAAGCCGACCTATCAACTCGACTCGGCGACGCGCGTAAATCGATGGAAGCCGCACAAGGCGAGTTCTCCAAAGCGAGACGTGTCCTGGCCGAAGCACAAGAAGCGGTAGTCTTTGGGCGAGCGCGTGGCCGCCTTCAGCGCGCCGAGGAGATCGCCGCCCGCGCGGGGCTCCTTGAAGCTGAGGTCGAAGGCTTGCACGTGTCTGAGAAGGACCTAGCCAGGCTCCTTACACTGGAAACCTCGGAAGCTCAAGGCTGTTCAACGCTCTCTCGTTGGCTGGACTGAGCCCGATTTGTAACATCTGATGGGTGAAGTGCATTCATGGAGACGAAGGGGATTCCCCAATCGG
>JAJZZR010000487.1 GCA_021797465.1 Pseudomonadota bacterium
CGCCGCCGGCGCGCGCCGCGGGCGGACTTCGATCCGAGCAGGCCGGCCGCGCGCAGCTGCAGGACGATGACCAGCATCGCGGTGGCGATCAGCGCCGCGCCGACGAGCCAGACCGCCTGAACCAACAGCCGGCGGTCGCCGGCTCCGCGCGCCAGCGACCGCAGCCAGCGTTCCAGGAGCGTCGCGATCGGAGCGATCCAGCCGCGGACCCAGTCGAACAATCGCGCCCAGAGCGACGGCGGCCGTGCAGGCGGGCGCCGCGGCGCGAGCCCGAGGGCGGCGCTGCGCAGTGCCGCCGGATCGGGCAGTGCCGAGCGCGGTCCCGCCCGGTAGCGGTGCGCCAGCGTGCTCAGCTCGCCCAGGCCGGCGGAGGTCAGCGTCCGCCGCCACTGGTGCGGCAGCAGTGCGCGAAGTTTCAGCTGGGCCAGCGCCCGCACCACGCCGGGGCATGCCGCGCGCAGGGCCGTCAAGCCGTGGATCGCGGGCTTGTGCGCCGCGCAGCGCGCGATCACAGTGCGGGCGGCGAGGGATTCGGCCCGCAGCGGGGCGGCCGCGAGCGCTGCGAGCGCGATCCCCGTGATCCATCGGGCGGGCATCGCTTACCTGCCGGCCAAGGCCTCCGCCCGCGCGGCGAGATCGCTGCCCTCGTGGCGCAGCATCAGGTCATGGTAGATCGCGACCCAGGCCGCCGTCAGAAGCGGCAGGGTAATCAACCGCGCGAGCGAGCTGATCACCACGACCAGGCGCAGGTGATGCAGAAGCGTTGCCGGGCCACCGGTGAGGGCGAACATGCCGCCGACCATTCCCGCGACGAGGCCGAATACGATGCTGAGAACCCAGATCACGATGCCGGCGACGAACAGGATGCCGGTGATGCGCCACCAGTGACCCCGCGTCAGGCGCCAGCTGCGGCCAATAGCCCGCGGGCCGCCGAGATCCTGATCGATCAGCGCCGCCAGCCAGAATTGCACGCGCACCGACCCGTAGATCACCGCGGCGAAGATCGCCAGGGTCACCACACCGATCAACAGCGCGACGATCACGATGTGGTAGAGCCGGAGCAACACCACTATGCCGACCCCGATGATCATTCCCAAGATACCGGCGCACGCCAGCAGCAACACGACACCGAGCAGCATCTGCGGGAATCGGCTCAGGCTCGCGCTGAGCGCCGCGCCGGCCGAGCGCGGCGCGCGTCGGTGCACCAGCGCCAGCTGCTGCAGGAGCAGTCCGCCGTAGACGACGAGCAGGATGAGCCAGAAAACGAGGTCGGTCAGAAATACCTGCGGGCCGCGATACGTGCTGGCGAGTTGAGTGAAGTACTGCAGCGGCGGCAAGCCCGGGGGCGGCATGTGGGGAATGAGCACGGACTGCTCGTAGGCGTTCGCCGCGGCGGCGACCAGCGCGAGGATCCAGCAACGGCTGAAGGATTCGCGGAACAGGCGCAGCCAATCGTCGAGAACGCCGCCGATCGACTGCGGTGCGGAAGGCGCCACGTATGTCATGATCACTCCTGAGCGATTACGGGTCACGGCAGGATCCCGGGTCGGCTTCTTGCCGGCCCCGGGCAGAATAGCTAAGCTGAACCTTGACGGGCAACTATTTTCATCGTATCGGAACGCGATGGCCGACGAAACACTCAGCGTCAGAAGTCTGACGGGCGTCGAGATGGCATTGCCCATCGCGGGACCCGGCACGCGCAGCTACGGCTTCCTGACGGATTGGATGATTCGTCTGCTCGGGGCGCTCGTCTGGCTGCTCATCGCGTCCTTGCTGCGCCTTGTGCCCGGCATCGAGGGCCGGCCCGCCGCGCACACGGTCTTGGTCGCCGGAATCGTGCTGGCGCTGATCACTTATTTTCTCTACCAGCCCGCGGCCGAGATTCTGACCAAGGGGCGCACGCCGGGGCTGCGCACGGCGCAGGCGCGCATCGTGACGCTCGAAGGCATGACGCCCGGCATCGGCGCGCTGGTCATCCGCAACGTGTTTCGTCTGATCGACTGCCTGCCCGTCTTCTATGTCGTCGGTCTGGTCACCTGCATGTTGACTCCCAGGCGCGTGCGCCTCGGTGACATCGTGGCGGGTACCGTGATGGTTCGGACCGACGCGGACGCGGGTCCTTCTTTGGATCGTCTCGGCGCCCAGGCCCGCCGCACGCGGCTGCCCGTGGAAGCCCTCGCCCTGGCGCACGAACTGCTCGAGCGATGGAGCACGCTCGGCGCGGCGCAGCGCGTACGGCTCGCGCGCTCGCTGTTGACGAAACTCGATCCCGGGCTCGCTGCGCACGACGCCGAGCTCGACGGTCCGGCGCTGCGTGCCCGACTGGAGGGATTGCTTGACGGCGAACAGCGAATCTGACGCCGCGATTTGGGTGCGTGAGCACGCGCCCGAATGGCAGGCGCTGGCGGCGGACTCGGCGGCCGCCGCGCAGCGCTCCCAGGCCACGGTGCAGGAGGCGCTGCGCACCCTGCGTGCCTACCGGATTCTGCTGCGCCATCTGGCCACGGTGCGCGAGCTCATGCCGGGCGGCGTTCTGGCGGGAATCCTCGAGCGCACGTGCGCACAGCTGCATACTGCCGTGAACCGCCCGCCGCGCCTCACGCGCGCCCGGTGGGCGAGCCTGTTCCGCGACGACATCCCGGCGGCAGCCGCCTCGGTGCGCGTCCTGACGCTATGGCTCGCGGCGCTGCTCGTCGCGAGCGTCATGGCAGGCTGGTGGCTGATCAACACTTACCCGCAGCTGGTCAGCCTCATTGCCAGCCCGCGGATGATCGACGGGGTCGAGCACGGGCACCTCTGGACCTACCAGATCCTCAGTATCGCGCCGCCGGCGATGCTGTCCGCGCGCATCGTCGAGAACAACGTCCTGGTGGTGTTGGCGGCGTTCTGCTTCGGCATCCTGTTCGGTCTGGGCGCATTCTACATTGTCGCGTTCAACGGCTTGAACTTCGGCGGATTGTTGGCCTTCACCCATCAGCACGGGCTGGGCCTCGAGCTGCTGAAGTTCACCCTGGCGCACGGCTTCGTGGAGCTGTCGGTCATCTGTCTGGCCGCGGCGGCGGGGACGGCGCTCGGTGAGTCGGTCATCCGTCCGCAGTGCGCGACTCGCGCCGAGTCGCTGCGCCGGCGCGCCGCCGAGCTCGCGCCGCTGCTGCTGGCCTGCGCGCTCCTGCTGCTCGGCTCCGGACTGATCGAGGGGTTCATCTCGCCGCATCCGGCCATCACGATCCCGGCCCGCCTCGCCATCGGGCTAGGCTACTGGACGCTCATGCTGCTGTGGCTTTCCGGTCGGCTGCGCATCCGGAGGACGCACGCGCAAAGCGCGCCGATGACGCCGCCGGAGTCCCGACGATGAGCCCGGTGCCCGGCGCGGCCGCCTCGTGCGCGGATCTGCCCGAGCCGCCGTATTACGCGGTGATCTTCATCTCGGTGCGCAGCGGCGACGAGCGCGGTTATGGTGAGATGGACCGGCGGATGCTGGAGCTGGCGAGGGCGCAGCCGGGCTTTCTCGGCATCGACACGGTACACGAGCACCGGGCCGGCATCACCGTGAGCTATTGGCGCGATCTTGCCTCGATCGCCGCATGGAAAGCGCACTCGGAGCACGCGATCGCGCAGCGGCTCGGCGCCGAGCGCTGGTACGAGCACTACGCGGTGCGCATCGCCCGGGTGGAGCGCGCCTATTCGATAGGGAAATAGGCCGCTCGCTCAGACCAGCACGCGCTCGATGCCGCCGTTGTTCGCGCGCGCCACATAGTCCGCCAGCCAATTTTCGCCGAGCACGTGCCGGGCGATCTCGACGACGACGTAATCGGCGTCGAGGTCGGCATCCTCGTTGTACCGGCTCAGTCCTTGCAGGCACGACGGACAGGAGGTCAGGATCTTGACGCGGCCGGCACCTTCGGCGCGCAGCTTGTCCGCGCCGAGGCGCATCTCTTCCTCCTTGCGGAATCGCACCTGCGTCGAGACATCCGGCCGAGTGAGCGCCAGCGTGCCCGATTCGCCGCAGCAGCGCTCGTTCTTCTCGACCCGGCCGTTGCGCGCCTCGTTCATCAGCGTGTTGACGACCTTCAGCGGGTCGTGCCGCTTCATCGGCGAATGACACGGATCGTGATACATGTAGCGCACACCGGTGACGTCTTCCAGGCGCACGCCCTTCTCCATCAGGTACTCATGGATGTCGATGATGCGCGAGCCGGGAAATATCTCCTCGAACTTGTAGCTCTGCAGCTGGTCGTAACATGTGCCGCAGCTCACCACGACGGTGCGGATGTCGAGGTAGTTTAGCGTGTTGGCGACACGGTGGAACAGCACTCGGTTGTCGGTGGTGATCTTCTCGGCGCGGTCGAACTGGCCGGCGCCGCGCTGCGGATAGCCGCAACACAGATATCCCGGCGGCAGCACCGTCTGCACGCCGATGTGCCAGAGCATCGCTTGCGTCGCGAGCCCTACCTGCGAGAACAGCCGTTCCGAGCCGCACCCGGGAAAGTAAAAGACCGCCTCGGTCTCCGTGGTCGTGCCCGTCGGATTGCGGATCACCGGCACGTAGGCGGCGTTCTCGATGTCGAGCAGCGCGCGCGCGGTCTTCTTCGGCAGTCCGCCCGGCATCTTCTTGTTGATGAAATGCACCACCTGCTCGCGGAGCACGGGCTTGCCGGTGGTCGCCGGCGGATGCTGGGTCTGGGCGCGCGCCAGGCCCTTGAGCAGCCGATTGCCGGTGCGCTGCGCCTTGTAACCCCATTGGATCATCAGCTTGCGGGTCAGGCGGATCGTCTCCGGCGAGGTGGCGTTGAGAAAGAACATCGCGGCCGTCGTCCCGGGATTGAAGCGCCGCTTGCCCATGCGGCGCAGCAGGTCGCGCATGGCCATTGATACGTCGCCGAAATCGATGTCGACCGGGCAGGGCGCGAGGCATTTGTGGCAGACCGTGCAATGGTCGCCAACATCGGCGAACTCGTCCCAGTGACGCACGCTGACACCCCGGCGGGTCTGCTCCTCGTACAGGAACGCCTCGATGAGGAGCGAGGTGGCGAGGATCTTGTTGCGCGGACTGTACAGCAGGTTCGCCCGCGGGACGTGCGTGGCGCACACCGGTTTGCACTTGCCGCAACGCAGGCAGTCCTTGATCGAATCGGAGATGGTGCCGATCGCCGACTGCTGCATGATCAGCGATTCGTGCCCCAGCAGATTGAAGCTCGGAGTGTAGGCGTTCGACAGATCACTGCCCGGCATGAGTTTGCCGCGATTGAAGCGGCCTTGCGGGTCGACGCGCTGCTTGTAGGCGCGGAACTCGTGCAGCTCGGATTCGTCGAGGAACTCCAGCTTGGTGATGCCGATGCCATGCTCGCCGGAGATGACGCCGTCGAGCCGGCGCGCGATCCGCATGATGCGGGCCACCGCGGTCGTCGCCGCGCGCAGCATTTCGTAGTCGTCCGAGTTGACCGGGATATTGGTGTGCACGTTGCCGTCGCCGGCATGCATGTGCAGTGCCACGAACAGGCGGCCGCGCAGAACGCGCTTGTGGACCTGGTCGGCGGCGGCAAGGATCGGCGCGAACACGCGGCCGCTGAAGATCTCCTGCAGCGGCGCCCGCAGCTCCCGCTTCCACGAGACGCGGATGGTGCGGTCTTGCAGCACATCGATCAGGCGCGCCGCCGGTGCATGCTCCAGGCGTTCCCGCAGCTGCGCCA
>JAJZZR010000272.1 GCA_021797465.1 Pseudomonadota bacterium
GCAATCAGGACGGCTCCGGCGGTACCGCCGGATCTTTGGCCGGTGTTCGCGCAGCTCGGCGCAATGCCCACGCTCGTGATCCGCGGCGAGCTGTCGGACATCCTGAGCCCAGAAATCCTGGAGCGAATGCGGCGTGTCAAGCCTGATCTCGAGTCGCTGATCGTGCCCGGGCGCGGCCATGCACCGCTGCTCGACGAACCGGAGGCGCTCGGCGCAATCGACCGGTTCCTCGCAAGACTGTGGGCTCGAGGGCAATGACGACCGTTCCCCGACAGGAAACGTTCGCGCGTCATGTGCCGGCCGCTCGCGCGACCGTGCGGCAGGTCGACCGCGCAATCGCCGTGCGCGCCCAACTCGGCGGCAGTCTCACCCTACTTGATGTCCTGACCGACTCTCCAGGAACGGATGATTCGCACGTCCATCTCGATCTGCGCCCGCGTCAGATGCGACGCCAGGACTTTGGCGACTTGCGGGGCAAACCGCGCCGGACCGGGAGGCTCGGCGGACAGCGCCACCCAGGCGAATGCCACACGGTAGCTCTGTTTCACGCCCTTCCCGGCCGCGTAGCGCAACCCCAGGATGAGCTGCCCGCTGTGACTGCCTTCTATCGCCGACCTGCGAAACCAATGCAGCGCCTCGGTGGAGCTCCGCGGCACGCCCTGGCCCAGCTGGTAGGCCTGTCCGAGGCGGTACGCTCCATTCGCGGCACCCGACTGTGCGGCCACCTGATACCAGTGAACCGCCTTCGCGTAGTCGTGGCCGTTCCAATACAGGTCGCCCACCATCACCTGTGCATACCCGTACCCCGCGATTGCCGCCTTGCGGAACCACTTCAACGCCCGCGCACGATCGGCACTCACCCCATGACCATACAGGTATGCCAATCCCAGCGCTGCTTGCGCCAGAGCGTCTCCATGGGCCGCCGATAGCCGAAACCAATGATTCGCGCGCGCGTCATTCTGTGTGACCCCCTGTCCGGTCAGATACAGCGCACCGAGCCGCTCCTCGGCGTCCGCATTGCCCCGCGCCGCAGCCGCCCGGAACCACTTGAGGGCTTGCGCGGAACTGCGCGGCACGCCGTTTCCATACAGGTACAGGAAGCCAAGTCTGTACTGCGCGTCAGAGATCCCTTGCGCCGCAGCCTGACCATCCCATTGGGCCGCCTTGCGGTAATTCTTCGGGACACCTTGACCCTTCGAGTACAGGACGCCGAGCGCGTTTTCCGCCGCACCGAACCCTTGCACGGCAGCCTTGCGGTACCAATATGCCGCCTTGGCGTCGTTCCGTGATACCAGGATTCCACGGAAATAATCCGCGCCGATCTCGGCCTGAGCTTTGGCATTACCTTGCGCCGCCCTGGCCTCCAGTTGGGCAAGGCTCTCTAATCGAACCGTCGCAGACGGTCTCTCGCCGACCGATGAGGATCTCGGCGGCGGCGCAGGCGAACCGGTGGGAGGTCCGGACCGGGGGACGGGGGTCGGAGCCGCGGCGAGCGCCGCGCGCCCGCTCAGACTGAGAACGACCATCACCAGTGACGGCCACGCGGCGATGCCATTGGCTTTCATCCGTCCCCCCTCGGATCTGCCTGACATTGCGGCGTGGCCACAGAAGACAGATCCCACGTCGTTGGGCAAGGGCCACGTCGCAATTCCGATGCCGGCACCTTACTTGTCGCCGGAAATCAATTTGTTACTGTACGCGACCGCGATCTCTCATTGCAAGACGATCCGGCTCCCACTTACACTTCAACAGTCGACACCGACCCATGAGCCGGGTCTGCACATGCGCCACAAAAAGTCACCCAGATCGAGCGCCGCGTACCAGCAGGACCTCAGCGGAATCGCCGCGCGCCGGCGCCTCCGGCCCGGCCGCACCGCGACATGCCTCGCCTGCGCGACGTTCTTGCTACTTGCGGCAGGATGCGCCACCACACGCAGGACGCCGACAGCCCCGAGCGCCGGCGCAGTCAGCGGGTTGCCGCAGGTGCCGGCGGGGCTGCTCCGAAGGGCTGAATCGGGCAACGCCGGCGCCGAAGTTGCAATGGGATTGCGCGAGAGCGCCATCGGCCGCCACGCCGCCGCCAATTCCTGGTACCGCAAGGCCGCGACGCAAGGTAGTCTCTCCGCGGAAATCAACCTCGCCGATGACTACGAAGCCGGCAAGGGCATGACTCGAAATTACGCGCGGGCCAACTTCTGGTTTCGCAAAGCCGCCGAGCGAGGCGACGCCGCTGCGGAGTACTCCCTGGGATATGCCTATTTCAATGGACACGGCGTCTCGACCAACTACACCACGGCCAATCTCTGGTACCGCAGATCCGCCGAGCAGGGCTATGCGCCGGGGGAATACGGCCTTGGTTACGACTACGAGCTTGGTTTGGGCACGGCACCAGACTTCGTCGCCGCGCACCGGTGGTTCCGCAAGGCGGCCCGGCAAGGAATCGCGGGCGCCGAACTTGGCGTGGCGGCGGATTACGAGTTCGGGCGAGGCATCGCACGGAACGCCGCAAAAGCCGTCTTATGGCTGCGCAAAGCGGCCGAGCAAGGGCTGCCCGAAGCGGAGTACTTTCTCGGCGCCCAATATTCCGAGGGTCATGGCACCACGCGAAACATGTCGAAGGCGACCTACTGGCTCGACAAGGCGAGCGCGGCCGGATTTTCCCCACCGCGAAATGACGCCGCATGCCTGCAACACGCGCAGAAGATCGCCGCCGCGAAAGCTCGCGGTGACACCCTGGCGTCCGCCACGGTGGAGCGCCACTCGGGTTACACACCGCCCAGCATGAAAAGTGGCTTTCCACAACCCTGCGGCTTCTATCCGGTCATAGCTCAGCTGTTGCACAAGCAAGGCACTGCGCTCGTGCGGATTTGTATCGGCAAGAACGGTCAGATACTGGACAAACCGACAATCACGCGAACTTCCGGAAGCTCGCGCCTCGATGCCGCCGCATTGCGCTATGCGACCGCGACCTCGGGCCACTGGAGACCCGAGCGGCACGACGGAGTACCCATCAATTTCTGCGCCCAGTTGCCGGTGCGGTTCGCATTGACGACCCCCGCGCCCGCGATACAGATGCCGGGACACCCCCGTCCGACACCGCGCAAGCTGCCGCAAAATTAGGCGGGTCGGCACCGCACGAGCGGCCTCCCGCAATCGTCGGCGTCTCCAGAACCGGCGGGAATGGAGGGGCTTCGCGCTGGGCCGGATGTTGACCGGGGGCGCGCGCCGCAAATACGATCGCCCAATCAACCTCGCTAATGCGTAATCGCCGCGTTGCCATGCCAATGGGCTCGCGTCTCTCAACCCCAGCCAAGCTCAGGCAGAAGTTAAAGGTAGGGTCGCCCACTCCGGCGCCGCGTTCACATCTCCGCCGCGTGTTAAAGAGGCGGATTCCGGCCACAGGTAACCTCTGACCCCTGCCGGTCCAACGTACCCATAACGGCCATTCCCCGCTGGTCCATCTGGCGCAACATAGATATTGCCTCCTCGGCATTTTCCTGCTACTCTCTGTAGCACTACGGTGAGTCGCATTATGAAACGACATCAGATCACTGACTTGGGGGAACTCGAGAGAGCCGCCCTGGAGATTGTCTGGCGGCTGGCGCGCGCTTCAGCGGACACCGTTCGCAGCGCACTCGAGCGTCCGCTCAAGGAATCCACAGTTCGTACTGTGCTCACGCGCCTGGAACAGAAGGGATACCTCACGCACACCGTCGAGGCCCGAACGTATATCTACAGCCCCAGCGAAAGTCGCGCAGTCTCTGCCGCGCGCGCAGTCAAGGGAATACTGGATCGCTACTGCAACGGATCGCTCGAGGAGGTGTTGCTCGGGCTGGTCGACGCGCGTCTGGTTGACGAGCAAGAGCTCCAGCGGCTCGCCGCTAAAATTGCAAAGGCAAAACGGGGGAAAAGTCATGATTGACCTGCTAGCAGCTTGGACGTTCCGCGCACTCGCTCTGGCCCTTCTCGTTGGCGGTATCTTGCGACTCGCGCGCGTGCGCAACCCCTACCTGGGCAAAACCGCCTGGACTGCTGTGCTCACCGCGGCCCTGATTATGCCCATCGTTATCCGTCTCCACGGTCTTGCAATTCACACACCAATTCCGGTTCTCCGACCAATGGCCGCTTCCGCTGGCGTTGCGGTGAGACACACGTCAGTGCCATTCCTCTGGGCACTCTACGTTCTTAGCGTAGCGCTCTTTGCGATGCGCTACGCTGGGTCGTTCTTGCGCATGGCGTGGATCAGACGTCGCGCTTGCCGAGTATATGCTGACTGGACGCAGGAACTGGATGTGCGTAGTTCGCAAGCGATTGCGAGCCCGGCGACGTTTGGCCGCACAATCCTGCTGCCCGCGAGTTTCTCAGATTGGGCTGCCGATCAACGTGCAGCGGTTATTGCGCACGAGCGCGCCCACGTCCTTGGATTCGACTGCTACCGAATCTGGCTCGCCCGGCTCTATGTGTGCGTTGCGTGGTTCAACCCGCTTTCTTGGTGGCTGGCTAGACGTCTGACCACCCTCGCCGAGGAAACCAGCGACGCCGCCGCCGTGCAAGCCCTTGGCGATGGTCCGCGCTACGCCGAAACGCTTCTCGAGTTTGCCGCCCGCGCGGCCGCACCCAGTCCCGTTGCGGCAGCCATTGTGCGATCAAACATCTCGAAACGCATCGAACGCATCATTGGAACTGCCCCGCCGTCTGCGCCGCCGCAGCGCTCCCGCTCGCTCCTCGCAGCGGCTGCCGCGGTGCCAACGCTAGTGCTTTGCGCGCTCCTGCAGTTTCAGCCGGCGTACCGCGCGCATGCCGGAGAAGCGTCGACGCACCCAGCGGCACCTCACTCAAGTCTACGAGTGCTCGCCTCGGCGGCCAACCTGAAAATCATTCGAGGAGCGTATCCAGTCCACGCGGTACGCACACGGACGTCAGGCTGGGCGTACGTAAGGGTCACAGTGGACTCCCACGGCCACGCGACTCACGTGCGGCTGATCAAGGCGGTTCCTGCGCATGCGGGTCTCGGAAATGCCGCCTTGCGCGTGGCCCGGACGCTCCGATACCACAACCCCACCGGACACACCGTGGTGAAGACGCTTCCGTTGAGATTCAGGTTCCCTGGGAAACCGAATTCATCGCCTAAGCACTTGTGATCCGACGTCCATGGGACGGTCGACACGGGATTGCCGTGCCGAGCGCTGCAGGCCGAGTTCCGCCCTGCCCGTGGCGGTATTTTCTAAAGCAGTGTTGTCCGAGACGGTGCTCCACGGCGCCACTCAGGCTGGCGCTTGACCGCCGCCGCTCCGTTTCCGGGCGCAGCCTCAAGAACCGCGATTCGCGCCGGCGGGCAATGGCTCAACTCATTGATTTGCAAGTCCATGTCGCGCGTGCTCGGCCGGGCGGGACTGAACTGGCGGAGAGGGTGGCCGCCACAATCAGCATGGAATCAAGATGATTTCCGATTCTGGTGCGTAATTCCTGCGTATTAGGGCCGAATTTTCGGAATGATGACCGATGGAATGGCACCACCGGTGTCACGATGCCGACCCGCATCGACATAGAGAGATTGACGGCGCCCACCCAAAGACATATGCTTTGGCATATGCCATACCCGCGCGGGTGATTCGAATGCCTGACTCAGAACGCCATGTCAGACTGTTCCGCAATGG
>JAJZZR010000055.1 GCA_021797465.1 Pseudomonadota bacterium
CCCGAGCCGTGTGCATCACATTCATGCCCATGGACACCTCCGCAGGTGATGGGGCGACATGATGCAGCTCCGGCCGCTGGTAGCATTTCAGGTGAGGCAACGATCCCAGCCGGTAACATTTTGAGTTAGGCAATGCGAGGGGCAAGGTACAGCCATTGCCGACCGAAGGCACGATCTCTGCATTGAATATCCCGTATTCGTCCATCGTTTTTGACCTTCACCAAGTCACCGAGATTCAGGCTGAACTCCTCGGTGGCGACGGAATTGCGACGGAACGGATCAAGCATGCCAACCTGGTCAGCTTTACCTGCCTCAAGTCGTTCGCGTTCGATCAGCGCTTCGAACGCAAGGACGCGCACGATCTGATCTATTGCATTGAGCATGCACCTGAAGGTCTGGACGCCGTGGCTGCTGTTACGTCCTCCAGTATCTGAGGCGTAACGCCTTCGGTTTTCCCGCGCTCGTTCAGGATTTCTGAAGGAGCATTTCCCGTCGCAGTCCGAGACATTCGGCCCGAGAGCAGCGGTTCGCCGCCGCCGATATCGTGGGACAAGTCGGGTGTGGCGTCCAAATGGGTGGAACGGTTATCCCCGTCGTCCCCAGCCCGGCCAGCCGGCCGCGGGCTCCCGAAGGGACAGCCCAGAGCGGCCGGGCGAGCGCAGCGAGCGGCTGTGGACGCACGGGGATAACAGGCGGCGAGCCCGAACGAAGGGGGACCGATCGATGGGCTTGCCGGGTTCCCGGTCGCATCAGCACCCCGTCAGGGCGCAGGGTCGGGTAAAGTGCACGACCTTATGAGTGCCAAGACCGTCGGGCGAAACGCCCCGTGCCCCTGCGGCAGCGGGCTGGCGTACAAGCGATGCTGCCGGGAGAAGGACCGGGCCGAGCAGTCTGCGCGGGACCGGGCTCGGTCGATCGCGGAGCGAGAGCGGCAGCAGGCGGCGCGAGAAGCGGCGCTTGAGGCCGTGGACGAGTCCCACGCGCTGGATGCCAGCTCCAATGCGGTCGTGGACCTATTGGAAGCCGGGAAGCTGGATGAAGCCGAGCAGGCCGCGCGCGAGCTGCTGGAGAAGTATCCGCAGGTGCCTGACGGGCACGAGCGGCTTGCCAGAGTGTATGAGGCGCGCGGGGATCAGCGGCAAGCGGCCGAGTGCTACCGCAAGGTGATCGAGTTCATCCGCGCCAACCCCGATCACTTCGATCCGGAATACGAACGGTATCTGGTGGAGAAGCTCACCGCCAACTGACCGTTCGCCCCCTCCAGCGCCGGCCCGCATCCGAAGGCTGGCGTCCTGATAATCAACTCGAAAAAGGCAGGACTCATGCACCGGATAGTACCGCTCGTGGCCTCACTCCAAGAGCATCTGGATCGGTTGACCGGCAAGCCCGAGGATTATCGACCGGCTGCGTGCCCGAGCTGCGGGTTGGGACGACCGTGGTGCCACGGTCATTATGAGCGCAAGGCCGACCGAGACGACGGGCGTTTCAATCCGGTACCGGTGCCGCGCTACGTGTGCAGGAGAAAGGGGGGATGCGGGAAGAGCTGCTCGAGGGTGCCGAGCTGCCTGCCACCGAGGCGCTGGTATCTGTGGAGTGTGCAGAGGGCGGTGCTGGTGTGCCTGTTGTCGGGCATGTCGCTGCGCAAGTGCGCGGACACGGTAGGGTGCATCCTTGGCCCCTCTCAGCGCACGATCCGGCGTTGGTGGCGGTGGCTCGAAGCGCGTCACGCGCTCTTCAGCTTCCGCTTGCTCGATCGGGAGCCCGAGTGGGGCCGGGCGGTGCAGTGGAGGGACTTCTGGCGCCGGGCGCTCGCGCAGGAGGAGCTGCGGGAGCTGATGGCGTACCTCGATAATCAAGAACTGATCGTCCCATAAATCCCCGGATCGCGAGCAGCCTGAGACAGGGCTGATCGGCTCTCCTGCCCACCCCACACGCTTTGGCCCCTGCCTATCGGGCAGGGGTTTGGGGTTGCATACGCCTCAAGTTGTTGCACTGGAGAAGCGTATGAACGAGATCGATCCGATGGCCCTGTTCCGCCTCAGCGTGTTGGGACCGCTCATCAGCCGGCCAAAACTTGACCGCGGCGAGCAGCAGGCGCTGCTGCGTGAGCTCGCTGCCAAGGAGTACGACATCCCGGGTTCTCGCCGGCGGCATATCGCCGAGAAGACCCTGCAGGAGTGGCTGCTGAAGTACCGTCGGCAGGGACTCGAGGGTCTCACGCCCCAGGGGCGTTGCGATCAGGGGATCTCGAAGCTCTCGGCCGAGGTGCAGGAGCGGCTGCTGTGTGCCAAGCGGGACAATCCGCGCCGCTCGATCCGGGTGCTGCGCTGGATGCTCGAGCAGGAGGGACTGGTGGGGCGCGGGGCGCTGTCGCGCTCGGCGATCCATCGCTTGCTCAAACAGCATGGCCTGTCGCGTCCGGTCGGCGCGGCGACGGTGCCCGAGGAGCGGCGCAGCTTCACCGCCGAGTGCGCCAACGAGATCTGGTACGGCGATGTGCTGCACGGGCCGCGGGCGCTCGTGGCGGGCCGGCTGCGCAAGACCTACCTGGTCTCGCTCATGGATGATGCCTCGCGCCTGATCACCCACAGCGCCTTCTGTCTGTCGGAGACGGCACTCGAGATCGAGGGCGTGCTCAAGCAGGCGGTGCTCAAACGGGGGCTGTGTAACAGGTTGGTCGTGGACAATGGAGCGGCCTATCGCTCGGCATCGCTTCAGGGGATCTGCGCGCGGCTCGGCACCCGCCTGATTTTTTGCCGCCCCTATCATCCTGAGGGGAAGGGGAAGTTGGAACGCTGGCACAAAACCCTACGTGACCAACTCTTGAGCGAGCTTGGGCCTGCGCCGCTTCAGTTGCACGAACTCAACGCACAGCTCTGGGCATGGATCGCCGAGTTGTATCATCGAAGCCCGCATGCCGGGCTCGGCGGCCTGACTCCGCTTGCCCGATATCAACAGGATCTCGGGCGGATCCGCCTGCTCGGGCCGCTCGCCGCGAAGCTCGATGAGATCTTCCGCCATCGCACCGAGCGGCTGGTCCGCAGAGATGGCACTGTCTCCTACGGCGGTCGCTTCTTCGAAGTCCCCTACGAGCTCGCTGGCAAGACCGTCCATCTCGTCGTCGATCCGCACACCCGCACCGTCGTCGGCGTCGAAGACAAAGAAGGCGCTGCCCTCGGCGCCGCAACCCCCTTGGACAAGCTCGCCAACCGCCATCGCCGGCGGCGCAAGCCTGCGCTATCCGAGGCCGAGCCTCTCAAGGGGGGCGCAGCGCTCAAGCCCATGGGGCCGACGCTCATCGATACGGCCTGCGCCGAGCACTACCGGCCCATCACTGACGATCCGACTGCGCAGGACAAGTAACATGTACCTCGCTCACTTTGGCCTGCGCCACGCTCCCCTCGGCAAAGAGGCGACAGAACTCTGGGATGACGGGGCGCTCACGCTCCTGAAGGAGCGCTTCCAGTGGCTGCTGGACTCCCCGGGCCTGGGGCTGCTGACCGGGGCGCCCGGCGTCGGGAAAACGGCGGCGCTGCGCTCGCTCCTGCAGGGCATCAACCCCCATCGCTTCCAGGTCATCTACCTCTCGGAGACCGACTTCGGGCGGCTGGACCTGTATCGCTCCTTCGCCATCGCCCTGGGTCTTGATCCGCCGAACCGTCGCGCCCGGCTCTGGCGCGAACTCAAGGCCCGCATCGCCGACCTCGCCGACAACAAACACATCCTGCCGGTCTGGATCATCGACGAGGCGCAACACCTCCCCGAGGAGTTCTTCCGCGACTTCCCCTCGTTCCTGAACTTCGCCCTCGACAGCCGCGACCTGATGACCGTCTGGCTCCTCGGCCATCCGCAGCTCGCGCACACCTTGGACCGCGCCACACACGCCGCCCTCGCCGGGCGCCTGCACGTGCGGCTGCACCTCGCGCCGATTTGCGAACGCGAGCGCTTCGCGGCCCTCATCCAGCACGCCTTCAAGACCGCCGGCTCCTCCCACACCCTGATCTCGGACTCGGGCCTGGAGCTGCTGCGGCAGGCCTCCCAGGGGCTGCCGCGGCAGGCGGCCCGCATCCTGCGCGTCGCGATGCAGATCGGCGCCGGCAAGCACCTGAACCACCTGCCGGACGAGGTGCTGAGCCAAGCGATCACGGAGCTACGATGAGCACCGCGCTGCCCGACCCCAACGCTACCTTACCCGTACAACCGGCGCATCAGCTGCCCGTGCGCCCCGAGGCGCAGCGCTGGCTCGTGACCGATCTGTGGTTGGAGCAGGCCGTGGGCCTGGTCGGCGGGGAGCCGAAGTGCTGCAAAAGCTTCCTCGCCCTCGATCTGGCGGTGGCGGTCGCCTCCGGCACCGCCTGCCTGCGTCGCTACGCGGTTGCCCGTCCCGGACCGGTTCTGCTGTATGCCGCCGAGGACGCCCTGCACATCGTGCGCGGCCGCCTCGAGGGCATCTGCGCCGCCGCCGGCTGCTCCCTTGGCCTCCTGGACCTGCAGGTGATCACCGCTCCCACTCTGCGGCTGGATTTGCCCGCCGATCGGGATCGGCTGCTTAAGACTGTCGAGCGCCTGCGGCCCCGGCTGCTGATCCTCGATCCCTTCGTGCGCCTGCACCGCATCGATGAGAACGCCAGCGGCGAGGTCGCCCCGCTCCTGGCATACCTGCGCGAGCTGCAGCGCCGCTACGCACTCGCCGTGCTCGTGGTGCATCACGCCAAGAAAGGCGGCGGGCGCATCCGCGCCGGCCAGGCGCTGCGTGGCTCCTCCGAGTTCCACGCCTGGGGTGACTCAAACCTGTACCTGCGCCGCTCGAACCAGGAACTTACCCTCACCGTCGAGCATCGCGCCGCTCCCTCGCTCCCACCCGTCGGACTCGAACTCGCCCAGCACGGCGAGGCGCTCGCCTTGCAGCTGCGCACCGGATCCGCTCCGACCCCGCCGCCACCAAGCTCGATCGATGAGCGCATCACACAGGCGTTGCTCATCGCCGCCCGCCCCGTGCCCGTGGCCGAGCTGCGCGAGCTCTGTCGCGTCCGCAACGCCACCCTCCACGAGCGACTCACCGTCCTGACCCGCTCCGGAGAGCTCCTGCGCGACGAGCAGGGCTATCGCCTCGGCCGCTCCAGCGGCCTCCTGACTCCCTCGGGCGCCTGACTCCGCGGGCGGCAGCGAGCCGCACAGGGAAGTGCGCCGTCGCCTCTTGCGCAGGGACCCTCAGCCTCCTCGCTCGCAGGTGAATCTGCGTCCCTTGCCACAACGTTGAATGAGTCCGCGCCCCTTGCTCGCATTACTTCTCGTTCCCGTTCCCACTCGTCACTACAGCGCGCGGGAACGGGAACTGGGAACGCCATCCTCTGCCGGATATCCCGCTATCCGCCGGGAACGTGTCCCCGCACAAAACCGCACGAATCCGCTTCCCATCACGTCGCTTGTCTCCCTGGAACAGCTCGGGTCAACCGGTCGGAGTTATCGCGGGACGTAACACCACCTCTGCAGCGCCTGAACCCTCCTGACTGACACTTATATATCAGCCGACAACGTGCTTCCGTTGAGAGTTGTGGGTAATAGATAGGTCTATGAGGTCCGCTGCGTAGGGGCCACTTCACGAGGG
>JAJZZR010000404.1 GCA_021797465.1 Pseudomonadota bacterium
TGAACGTTCTGGCAAACCATAGTCGGAAGCTGTCGAGGTAAATGTATACGATGGGTGTGGTGTAGAGCGTCAGGACCTGGCTGATCGCGAGTCCGCCCACCACCGCTATGCCGAGCGGTTGGCGCATCTCCGAGCCCTGCCCGGTCATCAGCGCCAGCGGCATCGCGCCCAGCATCGCCGCGATGGTGGTCATCATGATGGGCCGGAACCGCAGCAGGCACGCCTCGTGGATGGCGCGCGCCGCTTCGGCGCGCTCCGTGCGCTGCGCCACCAGCGCCACGTCCACCATCATGATGGCGTTCTTCAGCACGACACCGATCAACAGGATGATCCCGATGAGCGCGATCAGGCTGAACGGCCGATTGAACACCAGCAGCGCCAGCACCGCCCCGACGCCGCTCGAGGGCAGGGTCGAGAGAATGGTGATCGGCTGCGCGAGACTCTCGTAGAGTACGCCGAGCACGATGTACACCGCCACGAGCGAGGCCACGATGAGCAGCGGTTCCTCCGCGACGGTCTTGCGGAACAGCCGGGCATTGCCGGCAAACTCCCCGTGCACGGAGATCGGCACATGCAGATCGGCCATGGTGCGCTCGATGGCCGCGGTGGCGGTCCCGAGCGCCTCACCGGGCGGCAGATTGAACGAGAATGTGGTGGCGACGAACGGCCCCTGATGGTTGACCGACAGCGGCGTCAGTCCCGGTCCGTAGCTGGCGACATCCGCCAGCGGGATCATCGTCTCGGGCTGGGTGCTCAGAGCGCTGCCGGTGGATGCCCCGCCGGTGCTGCTGGCGATCTGATTGAGCGCATAGTTCTGCGCCGCGTTGCTGGGCTTCACGCCGGGGAACTGGAAGGCGTTGGCCGCGGCCATGGTCGCCTCGGTGCCCGAGAGCGCCCCGCCCGCCGTGCTGACGTACAGATCCTTCAGCGTCGATGGACTGCTCCAGAACTTCGGATCGACCTCCATCACCACGTGATACTGGTTCATGTCCTCGTAGATGGTCGAGACGAGGCGCTGGCCGAACGCGTCGTACAGCGTGTTGTCGATGTTCGAGAGGTTCAGCCCCAGGCTCGCGGCGCGCTGCCTATCGATGTGCAGCCGCACGTCGAGGCCTCCCTCCTGGCGGTCGGAGTTCACGTCGCGCAGTTGCGGATCCTTCTTCAACGCCCGCTCGATGCGCGGCGCCCACGTGTTGAGCGTCTGCAGGTTGCCCGACAGCAGCGTGTACTGGTACTCGCCGTAGCCCTGGCGCCCGCCGGAATGCACGCTCTGGGTCGACTTCAGAAACAGGCGCGCGCCGGCGAGTCCGGACAGAGACCGCGTCAGCTCGGCGATGACCTGATCATCCGTGAGCTTGCGCTGCGCCAGCGGCTTCAGAGAAACGAACATGTGCGCGGTATTGGTGCCGCCGAAGCCGCCGCCGCCGGCAAACGCCACGACGTGCGCGACCGCCGGGTTGCGCCGGACGATGCCGACCACGTAGCGCAGTTTCTTCTGGATGGCCTGGAACGAGGCGCTCTGATCGGCCACCATGAAGCCGTTGATGTTGCCCGAGCTCTGCTGCGGGAAGAACGTCTTCGGCACGATGGCGAACAGGTAGAAGTTCAGCGCCACCACCCCGAACAGCGCCAGCATCACCAGCCGCCGGTGGCGGATCGCAATTGCGAGCGTGTGGTCGTAGAAGTCTCGCATGTGGTTGAACGCCCGCTCGACGGCGCGGAAGAATCGCCCCGGATGCAGGTGCGGGCGCAGCACCCGCCCGCACAGCATCGGGGTGGTCGTCAGGGAAATCACGAGCGAGAGGGCCACGGTGATCGCCAGCGTCAGGGCGAACTGGCGGAAAATCCGTCCCACCATTCCGCCCATCAACAAGATGGGCACGAACACCGCGATCAGCGAGGAGCTCATGGCGAGCACGGTAAAACCCACTTCGCGCGCCCCGTCGAGGGCGGCGCGCAGGCGCGGCTCGCCGGCCTCGATGTGCCTCGTGATGTTCTCGATCACCACGATGGCATCGTCGACCACGAAGCCCGTGGCCACGGTGAGCGCCATCATCGAGAAATTATTGAGGCTGAAGCCGAGCAGGTAGATCACCGCCAGCGTGCCGATGAGCGCAAGCGGCACGGCCACCGCCGGCACCAGGGCCGCGCGCGGGTTGCGCAGCATCACCAGCACCACCGTCACGACCAGCAGGACGGCCAGCAGCAGGGTGATCTCAACATCGTGCATCGACGTACGGATCGACGTCGTCTCGTCGTGCGTGACCGACACGCTGATGCCGTGCGGAATACTGGCGCGGATCGCCGGCAACAACGCCTTGATGTGATCGACCGTGGCGATCACGTTGGCGTCGGGTTTCTTGCGGATGATCAGCGCCACCGCGCGATGACCATCGAACAATCCCAGCGTGCGCACATTCTCGACGCCGTGCGTCACGGTGGCCACATTGCCCAGGCGCACCGCCGCGCCGTCGCGATAGGCGATGATGAGATTGCGGTACTGCGCCGCCTTGCTGGCCGTATCGTTGACGTAGACTTGGTAGCGGCGCCCCCCGAAGGCGATCGCCCCCTTGGGGCTGTCGGCGTTGCGCGCCGCGATCGCCGCGCGCACGTCCTCGAGGCCGATGCCGTAGTGGAAGAGCTGCCGCGGGTTGATATTGATGCGGATCGCCGGCAGCGAGCTGCCGCCGATATCGACCTCGCCCACCCCGGGCACTTCCAGGAGCTTCTGCTTGATGATGGTCGAGGCGGCGTTGTACACCTGTCCGATGGGCAGCGTTCTCGAGGTCAACGCCAGGATCAGGATCGGCGCCTCGGACGGGTTGTAGGCCCAGTACGTCGGATTCGCGCGCAGTGAGGCGGGCATGTCCTGCCGGGCCGCCTGGATCGCCGCCTCGACGTCACTCTCGGCCCCGTGGATGCTGCGGCGCAGACTGAAGATGAGCACGATCACCGACTGGCCCTCGGTGCTCTGCGAGGTCATCTGGTCGATCCCGGCGATCGAGCTCAGGCGCCGCTCGAGGGGCGTCGTGACGCTGGTGGCCACCGTGTTCGGGCTCGCCCCGGGCAGCTGCGCCAGCACCACGATGGCGGGAA
The DNA here is from genome assembly GCA_021797465.1 of Pseudomonadota bacterium. Taxonomy (GTDB): domain Bacteria; phylum Pseudomonadota; class Gammaproteobacteria; order Steroidobacterales; family Steroidobacteraceae; genus 13-2-20CM-66-19. Next base: position 3,097 of record JAJZZR010000404.1, read on the forward strand.
AGTCCACCTGCGGCATCTTCGAGACCGGCATCAGGAAGTAGGCGATGAGTCCGGCGAGCGCGAGCCCGCAGGACAGCAGCGTCGTGGCCACCGGCCGGGTGATGAACGGGCGCGAGATGTTCATGGCGGCTCGATCGACAGCGGTCCCGAGCCGTGCGCCGGCACGCCGGCCCAGGCCTTGGCCCGCCGCGCCAGCCGGTCGAAGAACAGGTACACCACCGGAGTCGTGAACAGCGTCAGCAGCTGACTGAGCAGCAGTCCGCCGGCGATCGACAGGCCGAGCGGGCGTCTGAGCTCCGAGCCGGTGCCCGTGCCGACGATCAGCGGCAGCGCGGCGAACAGCGCCGCCACCGTGGTCATCAGAATGGGCCGGAAGCGCAGCAGCGCCGCCTGGAAGATCGCATCGCGCGGACTCATGCCGTCCTCGCGCTCGGCGTTCAGCGCGAAGTCGATCATCATGATCGCGTTCTTCTTGACGATGCCGATCAGCAGCACGATGCCGATGATCGAGATGATGTTCAGGCTCTCCCCGGCCATCATCAGCGCCAGCAGCGCCCCGATGCCCGCCGACGGCAGCGTCGAGAGAATGGTGAGCGGGTGGATGTAGCTCTCGTAGAGCACGCCGAGCACGATGTACACCGTGGCGATCGCCGCCAGCAGCAACAGCACTTCGCTGGTGAGGGAGGACTCGAAGGCGAGCGCCGCACCCTGGAATGTGGTGGTGATGCTCACCGGCAGGAGGATCTTGCGCTCGGCGGACCGGATGGCATCGACGGCCGCCCCGAGCGAGGCCCCCGACGCGGTGTCGAAGGAGAACATCGCCGCCGGGAACTGGCCCAGGTGATCGAGGGTCAGCGGCGCATCCTTGACCGTGATGTGCGCGATCGAGCCCAGGGGCACCTGCCCGCCCGCGGCGGAGGGAACATAGAACGTATTGAGCGCGCGCAGCGTGTCCGAGAGCGTCGGATTGGCCGTGAGGATCACCCGATAGTCGTTCGACTGCGTGTAAATCGTGGAAATGATCCGCTGGCCGAAGGCGTCATAGAGCGCATTGTCGATGGTCGCGTCGGTGATGCCGAAACGCGCCGCCGTCCCGTGATCGACGTCGATCTGGACGGTGCGCCCTTCCTCGGTGTAGCTCGTCGAGACGTGCGCGAGCTCCGGGGAACGCCGCAGCGCCGCCAGCAACTTCGGCACCCAGGGCGTCAGAATGGACCGCGTGGCCGCCCCGAGAATGAACTGATAGCGCGCCCGGCCGGTAATCGAGCTGATGGTCAGGTCCTGCACCGGCTGCAGCGAGAGGTGGATGCCGGGCACCGTGCGCGCCGCCGCCCGCAGCTGATTCATGACCGTGGTGATGCCGACCGACCGGTCGTCCTTGGGCGTGAGGTTGATCAGCATCTGCCCCTGATTCACCGTCATGTTGTTGCTGCCCACCCCGATGAACGAGGTCAGGCTGACGACATTGCGGTTGCGCCGGATCACCTCGGCGAGCGCCTGCTGGCGCGCGGCCATGGCCTTGAAGGAGATCGACGGCGGGCCGACCGTCGTCGCCTCCACCAGCGCGGTGTCCTGCAGCGGGAAGAAGCCCTTCGGAATGACGATGTACAGCACCACCGTCAGCACCAGGGTGCCGGCGGCGATCCACAGCACCAGCCGCTGGCGCGCGAGCGACCAGTTCAGCCCGCGCCGGTACGCCTCGACGAGCCGGTCGAACCACGCCTCCGCCACGTGGGCCCATTTGCCCTGCTTGCTCAGGGTGTCCGCATGCGAGCTCAGGATCTTGGCGCACAGCATGGGCACGAGCGTGAGCGAGACGCCCGCGGAAATCAGGATCGAGATCGCCAGCGTGATGGCGAACTCGCGGAACAGCCGGCCGACGACCTGGCGCATGAACAGCAGCGGGATGAGCACCGCGATCAGCGAGATGGTCAGCGACACGATGGTGAAGGCGATCTCCCCGGCCCCGTCGAGCGCCGCCTGCAGCGGCCGCTTGCCGCGCTCGATGTGCCGCGAGATGTTCTCGATCATGACGATGGCGTCATCGACCACGAACCCCGAGGCGATGGTGAGCGCCATCAACGACAGGTTGTCCAGGCTGAAGCCCGCCAGATACATCACGGCGAAGGTGCCGATCAGCGACACCGGCACCGACAGGCTCGGGATGATGGTGGCCGGGATGCTGCGCAGGAACAGGAACATGACCATGACCACCAGCGCCACGGCCAGGGCGAGCTCGAACTGCACGTCATCGACCGAGGCGCGGATGGTCTGGGTGCGGTCGGTGACCACCCGCAGGTTGACGTTCGCCGGCAGCGAGGCGCGCAGCTGCGGCAGCTGTTCGCGGATGCGGTCGACCGTCTGGATGACGTTGGCGCCCGGCTGGCGCTGGATGTTCAGCAGCACCGCCGGGGTGTTGTTCACCCAGCTGGCGAGCTGGTTGTTCTCCGCGCCCATCCACACCTTGGCCACGTTCTTCAGGTACACCGGCGCGCCGTTG
>JAJZZR010000031.1 GCA_021797465.1 Pseudomonadota bacterium
CAAGTGCTACGCTAGATGGATGCCACCATCCAGACAGACTGTGCATTATCAGGGTCGCGTCATCTCGGTCACCACCGACGAAGTGCTGCTGCCGAACGGACACCAAGCGACCTTGGAAGTCGTGCACCACCCCGGCGGCGCCGTGGCGGTGGCGATCGACGCCGAGCGGCGCGTGTGCCTGCTGCGCCAATATCGCTATGTCGCCGGCGGCTGGCTCTGGGAGCTCCCCGCCGGAAAGCTGGAGCCCGGTGAACCGCCGCTCGAGACGGCACGGCGCGAACTGACCGAGGAAGCGGGGGTGCGCGCCGCCCAATGGCGGAGCCTCGGGACCTACCTCAGCTCACCCGGCGTCTTCAGCGAGGTTCTGCATCTGTTCCTCGCCACGGACATCGAGCCGGCCACCGCGGCGCACGAGCGGGCGGAAGTCATCGAAGTGCACTGGCTGCCGTTCGAGCAGGCCTGCCTGTGGGCGGAGAGCGGCGAGATCAGCGACGGCAAGACGACCATCGGCCTGCTGCGCGCGCGCCATGTCCTCGCGTCCGGCGGCCGCGCACCGTCCTCATAGCCGCGCCGCACTCGGCACAAGTCGGCCCGCCCCCCCCTACGCCAGCCGCTCGATGTGGGCCAGCTTGCGCGCGTTGGTATAGCGATAAAAGCGGCGCAGCTCGGCAAGCACCCCGCGCCGCTCACCGGCGCGGGCGCCCTGCAGCTGCTGCTCGAGACGGCCACAGAAGCGCGCGGCGTAGCGGCTGGCATACCGATACAAATCCTCGCGCCCGTCGGCGAGCCGCGGATCGATGCGCGTGCGCTCGAACAGCACCCGGCGCAGCTCGGCCGGAAAATGCCCGGGGCTCTGGCGGTGCAACAGCCAGTAGCTCGTCACGTATTTGTCGACTTCCGCCTGCATTTCGAGTTCCAGCAGCGAGACCGGCCGGTCATGGCTGGCGTTCCAGGCCAGGTAGACGAAGTGGCTGACACCCTCCAGCGCCGTCCACCAGTCCGCGACATTACCCGCGTGCAGGCATCGCATGGGATCCTCGCAACGCAAGCGCTCGAGCAGGTCGCGATCCAGATACAGCGCCAGGGCGATCTCTCCGCCCGGCTCGGCTGGCTGCGCGACGATCAGATCCTCGCGGCTGGCGCGGGCGCGCACCTGCGGCGGCAGGCTCGCGCGGTCGGTGACCAGGAAATCATACACGTCATAGTCGACACCGAGATCGTAGATGCCGCCGATGAGCCGTTGTGCGCGCCGCAGCAGCATGGCGCTCAATGCAGCGCGCGCAGCGCGGCGCCGCCGACCGGCTCGATGCCCAGCCGCTTCAGCAGCGCGTAGCTGCGCCGGCTCCGGGTCTTGATCCACAGCTCGTACAGGCGCAGCACATCCTCGTGTGAATGCGCATAGCCGGCCTCGCTCAACTCGTTGAGCGCATCGACCATGGGTTGGAATTTCTCGGCCAGCTCGGCGAACACCCGGGCCAGCGCGCACCCGCCGCGCGGAGCCGCGGTGCGCGCCAGCGTACCGTAGGCGCAGCCGCCCATGGCGATGTGATAGTCGATGTCGACGACCTTGCGGGCGAATCCCCGCGCAAGGAACCCGGCGATGAACAGCGACACATCCCCGAGTCGCTGCAGGCCGCGGTTGCGCTCGTCGCGCGTGCGCGCCTCCAGTGCCTCCGACAGCAGGATCACGAGCGGCTTGAGACGCCGCCCAGTGGGAGTCGGCTCGAAGAGCGCTTCCGAGCGCGCGAACAGCGTCAGCACATTCACCACGTAATGCTCGGTCTCACCCTCGACCGACAGGCGCTGGTTGACCAGCGCCGCATGCAGTGCATCCTTGAAGTATTCCTTCAAATTGACGACCGGCTGGACTTTCGCTGCAGACATACGGCCATGACCTCCCGGGCGATTCCCTACTTACATGGAACGACATCCGTTTGACAAAGTCGATCACACCGAGTTGTGAAATCCGTCGACTCTCTCCGGCCAGGGTACGGCCGACGCTGGCAGCCTGCCGCGGGGAGTGCTGACACGACGGGTGCGCGCCCGCGCGATTGCACCGTTCCGGGGAACCCCACGCGCCCGCAGGCGATGAAACAATATGACGGCTTCGCGCGGACTCGAGCGGCTGCGCGAGCGCTGCCGATCACTTCACACACGAGGCGCAGTCCGACGTGCTGCCGGGAATTCCGTCACAAAACGGCTGCGGACTGCGCCGAGGGAGCGGAATGCAGCGGCGGAGCGAACTGGACGCATTACGGGGAATCTTTCTGCTACTGATGGCGGGCGTGCATCTGCCCACGACGGTCAATGGCTACGCCAGCGAGCCGCTCGGCTACGCCGACGCCGTTGAAGGTTTCGTCTTTTTCTCGGCGTTCCTGGTCGGCTCGATCTACACGCCGATGATGTTCCAGCGGGGCATCGCCTACGTGCGCGAACGGCTCCGGCAGGCCACGGCCCGCCTCAGCGCCACAGCGCCCGATAGGACAGCCCGAGCGACATTAGCCGCTCGAGCAGCTCGCTGTACTCGATGCCGGCGGCAAGCGCCGATTCGGCGAAATCCTCGCCCTCCTCCAGGTTGGGATTGGCATTGGCTTCCAGCGCATAGATGCGGCCGTCGCCGGCGAGCCGGAAATCCATGCGGGCATACCCCGACATGCCCAGCACCCGAAAGATGCGGCGTGAGAACTTATCGAGCTGCGCCAGTATTCCCTCCGGCAGGTCGGTTGCCGCGCGCGTCGTGATGCCGTAACGGTCGCGGTACGCGCGGTCCCATTTGACCTTGCGCGTCGCGATCGCGGGCAGCGATTCCGGCATGCGGCCGAAGACCATCTCCCAGACCGGCAACCGCGTCAGTCGATCGTTGCCAAGCACCCCGACATACAGCTCGCGTCCCGGAACGTATTCCTCGACCAGCGCGTCGGAACCGATCTGTTCGTACATGAACTCGACGCGCTCCTTCAGGCGCGCGGCATCCTCCACCACCGAGGCCTGGGCGATACCGAGGGAAGCATCCTCGGTGGTCGACTTCACGAACAGCGGAAAGGCCAGCTTGCGGGGCACACGCACCCGGGTGCCGCGGCGGAACACCGCGAAACCCGGTGTCGGAATACGATGATAGGCCAACAGCTGCTTGGACAACGGCTTGTCGCGCGAGAGCAGCAGGCCACGCGGATTGCACCCGGTATAGGGTTGGCGCAGCAGCTCCAGGTAGGCCACGACGTGCTGGTCGTACGTGACGATGCCGTTGAACTCCTCGAGCAGATTGAACACGACGTTCGGCTTCCACTCGGCTATCGCCTGCCGCATCTCCGTCAGGCTGTCGAGCACGCCGAGGCATCGGACGTCGTGGCCACAGCCGCGCAGCGTCGTGATGACGTTGTACTCGGTGCGCCACTCGTCGATTTCCTTATCGGTGTGCCCCTCGATCGACTCCGGCGGCACGAGGCTCGCGTGCACCACGACCAGCGTGCGCAGCTTCTTCATAACGGCATATGCGGTGTCTCGCCCTGCGAATAGAGCGACGCCAATCTCTGCAACAGCCAGCGTGCGACGTGCACGGCGTCACGACGGTCGCCGCTGGTGTACAGTTGCAAGGCGTCGCTGCGGTCGATCATGGCGCGCGCGATTTCGCGCACACTATAGCGCGTCAGACCAAGCTCGCGCGAGACCCCTTCGATGAGCGCGCGCTGGTTGGCGCGCAGCAGCGTCGCGACCCGCAGCGCGCCCCGCCGCGGCCGTTCGGCGCTGAACATCCATTGCAACAGCACATCGATCGTGCTGCGGCGGTACTGCCCGTAGTGGGCGAGCTTGCGACGATAGTGCTCGCCGAGCGTTCGCCGGTTGGTTTCGAGCGGCTCGATGCGAGCTCGATTGCGCACGGGCGGGGCGCGATCATGCACTTCGGCCATCAGCTGATCGACCAGCAGGAGCTTGCGCATCGCGGGCCAGTCGGCATAGCGCACGCGCCAGGCCGAGCGCGGCGTCAGCCACACGGCGAAAGTCTCGGCGAAATCCTCCGTCGGATGCGCCTGCGCATACCAGTCTCCCAGATGATGTACGTAGCGGCGGCTCGCGGGCCGCGCCGTGTAGCGCAACGGGTAGCGCTGCGAGGCGGGCCCGAACACCTCGCGCCAGCACTTGCGCCTGCGCAGGCGGTAGGCATTGTCGATCGCATGGCCCGCCTCATGGCGCAGAATCCGCATGAACGACTGGGAATTGCCGCCCTCGGCCTGCGTCATCAGACGCCGCTCGAGCCGCGTCAGGCGCGGGTGCGCCAGATAAAACGGCACCGCGATTCCCGGCACCCCGTCCGGAGTGAACCATTCCTCGGAGAGCCACACGTGCGGCTGACAGCGGATGCCGCGCGCGTGCAGCTCGGCGTAAAGGCGCCGCACGCTGCGCTCGATCGGCGAGCCGCGCACCGTGAGCCCGAGGTCGCAGAAACGCAGCTTCAGCAGCTCATCGTCGCTCAGCCGGCTCCAGGCCTTGCGTGCGGGGCGCGGGCGCGGAGGGCGAGACCGGGCGGCACGAGTCATGTCAGCCCAACCGCTCGAGCGCGCGCGCCAGCAGCCGATCGGCGCAGGATTCGATCAGCTGAGCGCGCAGCAGCGCCTCGCGCCAGGGGCGCGGAATGGCGTTTGCGCCGTAGAAGGCGCCGGCGAGCTGGCCGCAAACCGCGGCGGTGACGTCCGAATCTCCACCGAGATTGGCCGCATGCAGCACGGCATCACGGAAGGTATCCGTGGCGCCGAACGCTTCGAAAGCCCCCGCCAACACCTGCGCGGCGCCCTTGCCCGCACCGGGCCCCGGCGCGGCACTCTGCTGTGCGAGAACACGCGACTTGGACGCGCCGCTCAGCGCCGCAAGCAGCGCACGCGCAAGATCCGCGCAGGCCGTCAACACCGTGCTCACCTGGCAGGTCGTGCGCGCCGCTTCGCTCGCGCTGCGCACCGCTTCCTGCGGTGAGGCGAAGTAGAACAACACGGCCGGCGCGACTCGCGAGAGCGGCTCGGGATCGAGTCGCGCCGGGTCGTGGGCACCGGAAAACGGCTGCTGGCGCCACTTGGCCACCGCCAGTGCCCGGGCAGTGCTTGCGGTGATGCCCAGGCATTGGCCGGTCGCCGAAAGATGCCCCTCACGCTGCCAGCGCCGGTAGCGCTCGACCTGATCGAGCGGGTCGAATCCGCCGCACTCGAGCAGACTCTCGGCCAGGCACAGCGCCATGGCCGTATCATCGCTCCAACCTCCGCGCGGCAGGCCGAACGGACCCCCGCCGAGCAGATCGGCCACGGGCGCGAAAGTCCCGGCGCGCCGGTACTGCGTGGCCGCGGCGAGCGCATCACCGGCGGCAAGACCGAGAAGCGCCCCCAGGAAACGTTCGCGCAACGCGCGGGCCGCGGACAGCGCACCCGGATCGAGCAACGGATCAGCCGGCGCTGGCGCCTGCCGCGCGCTGCTCACCCGCGGCGTCCACAACCGGACATACTCGGTCTGCGCGGCGGTCTCGGGGATGATCGCCCAGTCGCGCGAGCGCTCCGACTGCTTCCATAGCCGCCCAAGCTCAGCGAGCGCCTGC
>JAJZZR010000215.1 GCA_021797465.1 Pseudomonadota bacterium
GCAGGTCTTCGGGGATTGGCCGGTCTTCGCGCACTGCACGGATATTGAATTCCTCGCCAGAGCCGAAGGAGAGCTTGCCCTCCGAGGAGAAGGAGGCGATGCGTCCCAGCACGGCCTCATCGGGTGTCTCCAATTGGACGAGGAGGAACTGCCCATGCATCGGGATGTTTTGGAACTCGTTCCGGTACGGCAACACCAGGTCGGCGTGGAACTCCATGCCTCCTTGCTGAAAGCCCCGGAAGATGCCGACGACCTGTTCCCTGGGAAAGAGTTGGATTTCTGCCATGTTGTTCCCCATTATCCGTACCGGCGTTGCGCTGGGTCGGCGTCCTGTAGCTGAAACGCGTCCAAGGTCCCCGCGTCGCCACCGAGACTCGATCGCACACCTTCGTAAATAAAGTCCTGCAGGATGTCGAAATCGAAATCGACCAGGGCCGCGTTTTCATGCGCCTTTTGCAGGCAACGCGGATAGTGCGGCACCGGGAAGCCGTTGATGGCGTCAGCGAGCATCGAGCCGAGGATGGTCTGCGACTCCCCGACTTGCGGCACAAAGATGTCCACCGGCCAAACAGGGTCGCGGCGGTGTGATCCGAACTTCACCAGGAACATCTTGCCGCCGACGAATTTATTGATCTCTCCGCCCTCGCCGGCGCGGTCATCGCCTCGCGCGAATTCCGACCAGACGTAGGCCTGTTCCTCTACCTCGCGCGGCACTTCCACGTAGGCCGGGTAGTCGGTCTGAAGGACGCCTTCCAGGGCCATGGCGAGGCGATACCGTGAAAGCACTTTGCTGTGCTTGGCTACGCCGGCGAGGTACACCCGGCGACGGCTCTTGCTCCACTGGGTGTCGATGCGGTCCTTCATGCCCTGGAGCAGGCGCTGGAACAGATCCTTGGCGAAGACCTTGCTACGCAACAGACCGTCGCAGACGATCAAGGTGTCGGTTCCAAAGTCCTTCTTCAGGATGGCGAAGAGGATGGCCCACTCGACCAGTTCCCGGTAGACCTGCACCCAGCTGGGCGAGACCGGCTTTCCCTTGTCGGCTGGTCGAATCATGTGAGAGAGCGCAGGTAGGCTGTCCACCCCAAGAAAGGCCATCATTTCGCCCAGTGCCGTCTGAGCCGACCCATCAGCAGCGAACTGACGCTCGTTGAGCCTCTGGATTGGTGTTGTGGGCGAGACCGCCTCCAGGCAGTACTCGTTGTTGCTGCTATCCACCACCCGGACCAGTTGGATCAGGAAGGGGTCGAACTGGAGCTGGTTGTTGCCGCCATCGGTGCCGACCAGCGAGATCGACGTCGTGGCGCGCGGCTGAATGCGGCGCGTGGCGCTCTTCAGAGGGCGGATCTCTTCCCGTAGCGCATCCAGCACCCCCTGGTCGGTGCCGATGCAGTCCGCGATGGCCTCCTTCAGTTGGGCCTGGCTTGCCGGGTCGATCATCCCGCCTCCCACCGCTTCGTTGTTCAAATATGCGCAAGTTTGCCGTATCCTTGCAAAATTTACCACCATCACCGCCACCATGTCCTGGTGCCGGGTGAGGAAACGATGAAAGACAACCCAGAAGATATATGCACCCTCGATGAGGTGGCTGCCTATCTTAAGGTCGGCAAACGCACGGTCTATCGTCTGGCTGCAGCCAAGAAGATCCCGGCCTTCAAGGTCGGCGGGACGTGGCGGTTCTCGCGTGCGGACATCGACAGCTGGATCAAGCAGCAGTCGATGGAAGGACTCGACACGGGGCGCGAAGAGGATGACGCGGCTACGGGCCAATCGAACACTGGGGAGCGGAAGTAATGCTTGGACTGACTCTACGAGAAGAATTTCGGGGCAAACGCCTGAAAGGGACAGCCATTGAGCTCTCCAACGACACGAACACCGGCGCAACGCAGATTGCGGCAAAGGAATTCCTGGAGATCACGTATCCGACCCACGACCTGTTGAAAGGGATCGAGGCGGTCGGCCCGAATCAAGGGCGTCCGGTGGTAGTGATCGGCGAGCGCGGCCTTGGTAAGTCGCACTTGATGGCCGCCCTGTACCACGCGGTCAACGATGCCACCTCGACCAGCGCGTGGCTGAATTCGTGGGCCACCACGCTTGGCGATCCACAGATCGGCAAGATCGCCCTGCGCGGCGGAATGCTCGTCATCGGCGAGAGCCTCCACCGCCAGCGCTACAAGTTTCTGTGGGACTTGCTGTTCGAGCGCCATCCCCACGGCACCTACATCAAGGGCAAATGGGAAGGCATGGGTGCGGCCAAGACCGACATCCCCTCCGACAAGCTGATCCTTGAACTGCTGCAGCATACGCCCACGATGCTGCTGCTGGACGAATTCCAGACGTGGTACGACGGCCTGACCAACACCAAGCAGTACCCCTGGAAGAACTGGGCGTTCAACTTTATTCAGATCCTGTCGGAGATCGCCAAAGAGCGGCCCGACCTTCTGGTGCTGGTGATCTCGGTTCGCAACGGCGGCAGCGACGCTTATCAGCAGGTGCACCGCGTCAACCCGGTCGCGATCGACTTCAAGGCAGGCGGCAACGCTGAGCGTATCCAGCAGGATCGTCGTCGGATGCTACTGCACCGTCTGTTCGACAACCGCCTGCAGATTGCTTCGGCCGGCATCGAGTCGCTAGTGGCCACGCACGTCACCGAGTACTTCCGTCTGCTGGATGTGCCGCCGTCCGAACAGGATCGCAAGCGCAGGGAATTCATCGAATCCTGGCCCTACGCACCGCACCTATTGCGCCTGCTCGAAGAGCAGGTTCTGATTGCGACCGACGCGCAGGAAACGCGCGACATGATTCGCATCCTGGCCAACCTCTATAAGAGTCGGGGTGAGGCGGCTCCGGTGCTTACGGCGGCCGACTTCCGTCTGGATGACGATGCGTCAGGCATCGGCGCACTGTTGGATTCGGTGTCGAACGAGCATCACCGGACGCTGCGTGCGAAGGCCCAGCAGAACATCATCTCGGTCACCGAGGCGGTGGCCGACCACGCCAACCTTGCCCCGCACCTGCAGGAGATCGTGGGCGCGTTGTGGCTGCGATCCATTGCCGTTGGCAATCTCGCCGGTGCGGAGCCCGCGACGCTTCAGGTCGACATCACGCGCAACAAGGCCGTCGACGACAACGCGTTCCAGGTTGAACTGGCGACCGTCGTCGAAAACAGCTTCAATATCCACCAGGATGGCCCCCGACTGGTTTTCCGCGAAGAGGAAAACCCGCGTGCCAAGCTGATGGCCTGCGCGCGCAACGACAAGCTGTTCACCGACGGCTCCGATCAGGCGCAGCTGGCCAAGCAGGTTCGCTACGTCATCGGCGGCACCGACGAGGTGGCCAAGACCTTCCGCGTGATCGCGCTGCCGAAGTCCTGGCAGACCGATCCGTGGTCAACACTGGACGAAGCCGAGCAGCCCGAGCGTTGGGACGACCGTCTGCCCATCGTGGTGCTGCCAGAAGAGCCCGACAACCTTGACCAACGCCTTGGCCGCTGGCTCAAAGACCACCTGCAGAAGCGCCGCAACACCATCCGCTTCTTGCTGCCACGATCCGGTTCGTCAAATGCGTTCCACGACCGCGACCTGCTGATCCTGGCCCGTGCCGAGATGAAGGCGCAGGAATGGAGCGGCCAGAACCCCGAGTACAAGAAGCTCCACACCGAGTACCAGGGGGCGTTGCGCGACATCCTGAAGAAGCGCTTCGACCGCTTTGCCATCCTGCATCGCTGGAACTTCGCCGACCCGAACCAATGCATGTTCAGCGTCGAGAGCCTGAAGAAGCAAGGCGCGCAGATCCCCGAAGGCATCGAAGAGGCGCTGGTCAATGACCTGTTCGTGCCCGAGGACTTTGAAGACCTCGTGCTGGAAGCCGCTACCGAAAATTCGCCAGTTGGCAAACTGCTGCGTGAGCTGCAAGAGCCTCGCCCCGCAGGCCAGGATTGCATCCCCTGGCTTGGCGAGACCGCGATGAAGGAGCGCATCCTGCGTCTGTGCGCGCGGGGAAAGATCGCCATCAACCTGCGCGGGCTTGAGTACCTGCAAACCCAGCCGGGCGAGGACGAGGACACAGCCTGGAAGCGACTGCGCCCGAAGCTGTCCTACACCGGTCGCCAGCTCGACGAGGTGTTCCTGATGGAGCCCTCGGCGGTGCCGGCCACTGGAGGCACCACCCCGCCCGCACCACAACCGCCTGCGGGCGGGGACGGTGGTGGCTTGTTTGGCGGTGGTCCAACGCCGCCGCCATCGCCACCCTTGGGCGGCGACACGTCAGGTGGTACGCCTCCGACCGGCGGCAGCATCTTTGGTGACGGTTCGACAGGCGCAGGCAGCAAGCCGCGCATCCCCTTGAGCAATCCGCCTACCTCGCCGCTGAACCTGATCGGCAAGCTCGAAGGCTGGGGTATTGGCCCCGCTACACAGGTGGCCGAGGTCTCGATCAAGGTGGCTGCGGCAAATGGTGCGCAGCTCAAGGAACTACTCAAGAAGCTGCCCGACGGCATGACCTTCGAGCTCAGCCTTGAGAAGGAGGACAACTGATGGCACTCGACGCCGGGGTATTGCGCAGCCTGACCAAGGGCTCTGCCGATGACGCGTGGCGCGTCATCATCAACAACGCCATCGAGATCGCGTCCAAGCCGCTGGCTGCAGGCAACGCGCCCAGCGAGGTCATCAAGCGCGACCGCGAAATCGGCGCACTCGATCACTTCCTGTCGTCGAGCGGATGGGACCTATGGCAAGCCTTCGGCGACACCGTCGAACGCACCTCGGATCGTCTCGCGCGCTGGTGGGCCGAGCCCTACAGCGCGAAGGCGGTGCTGATCCTCGACGGTTTGTCGTTGCGTGAATTGCCCTGGCTGTTGCAAGGGGCCAAGGAGCGCGGCTTTACCCTGCACGAGGTCACGGCCAACGCTTCCGAGCTGCCCGGCGAAACGAACGAGTTCGCGCAGGCGCTGGGATTTGGCAGCCGCAGCCAGCTCCAGAACAACGGCGGCGGCCTTGCCCATCGGTTGCAACCGGCGCACACCGAGTGCGTCGATATGCCCTGGAAGGACTGCGAGGGGCTGATCAACAGCGCACCAAACTGGGTGTTCTGGCACCACTGGCCTGACAGCAAGGTCCACGACGGCGCTGGAGCGGGACAAGGGCTCGATACGTTGACCCGCGACGCCGCCGACCAACTCAGCAGCGATGACTTCTGGGCCTTTGTCGAGCGCTTGGCAACCGGGCGACGGCTCGTCCTCACCTCCGATCACGGTTACGCCGCCACCGGCTACTTCCCTGACGCCGATGGCGAGGTTGGTCAGTTCCTAAAGAAGACCTTCGCGAGCGGGCGCAGCACTACGGGCACCGGTGGAACCGGCCCGTTCGTGCCGCCGGTCGCACTTCAGATCAACAGCCCGCACGGCGCTCATCTCCTGGCCCTTGGCCGTTGGAAATGGAAGAGCCAGGGCGGCTACCCGACGTTGACGCACGGCGGTCTCTCGCTGCTTGAGGTGCTATCGCCCTTCGTCGAGCTCACGAAATAAGGAACGCGCTGCATGGCAACCAAAAAAGAACTACTGGCGCAAGAAGTCGC
>JAJZZR010000138.1 GCA_021797465.1 Pseudomonadota bacterium
CGGCGAGTTGCGGGACCATGAGACGATGAGCATCGCGGTGACCGCCGCCGAGACCGGCATCCTGGTGATGGGCACCCTGCACACCAACGGCGCGGCGCAGACCGTGGATCGCATGGTGAACGTGTTCCCGAACGACAAGCAGTCGCACGTGCGCGCCATGCTCTCAACCTCGCTGCGCGGGGTGATTTCGCAACAGCTGCTGCAGCGCTCCGACCGCCCCGGACGGGTCGCGGCCCTCGAGATCCTCATCAATACGCCGGCGGCGGCCAGCCTCATCCGCCAGGGCAAGCTCGATCAGCTCGAGAACACCATGCAGTCGGGCGCCCAGTTCGGCATGCGCACCATGGATTCGGCCATCCAACAGCTGCTCGATCAGCGCCTGATCACCGGCCGCGAGGCCTATTCCAAGGCGATCAACAAGTCGCGCTTCGAGCCCGTCAAGGACCTCGGCTGAGCGCCGCTGGCCCGGTTTCGGCGCACCGCGCCGCCGGGCCCCGCGTCGCGCCGCTGCGCGGCGCAGCGGCTGTCGGTACACTCTGCGCATGAGCGAGACATTCTTCGTCACCACCGCGCTGCCCTACGCGAACGGCGCGTTCCACATCGGCCACATCATGGAGTACATCCAGGCCGATATCTGGGTACGCTTCCAGCGCATGCAGGGCAAGCGCGTCCATTTCGTGGGCGCCGACGACGCCCACGGGGCGCCGATCATGCTCAAAGCCCAGGCCGAGCACACCACGCCCGAGGCGCTGGTCGCGCGCATCGCCGCCGACCGGCCGCGCTATCTGGAAGGCTTCCACATCGGCTTCGACCACTGGCACTCCACCCACTCGAGCGAGAACACCCAGCTCTCGCAGGACATCTATCGGCGCCTGCGGGCCGCCGAACTGATCGAATCCCGATCCGTCGAGCAGTTCTACGATCCTGTCCAGGGCATGTTCCTCGCCGACCGCTACATCAAGGGCGAGTGTCCGAAATGCCATGCCAAGGATCAGTACGGGGATGCGTGCGAGGTCTGCGGCAGCGTCTACGCCCCGACCGAGCTCATCGATCCCTACTCGGCGCTGAGCGGAGCCAAGCCAGTGCTCAGGAGCTCCGATCATTTCTTCTTCCGGCTCTCCGACCCACGCTGCGTGGCGTTCCTGCGCCAATGGCTGGACCAGCCCGGGCACGTGCAGCCCCAGGTCGCGAACAAGGCCCGCGAATGGCTCGAGGGCCGGGGCGAGCGGGCGCTCTCGGACTGGGACATCTCGCGTGACGCGCCCTACTTCGGCATCCCCATCCCGGATGCGCCGGGAAAATTCTTCTACGTCTGGCTGGACGCGCCGATCGGCTACCTCGCCTCGCTGAAGAGCTACATCGACAGCGGCAAGGCGCGTGCCAACGGCGAGACGCGCACCTTCGCGGAGTTGCTCACCGCCGCCGATACGCGCCAGGTGCACTTCATCGGCAAGGACATCATCTACTTCCACACGCTGTTCTGGCCGGCGATGCTGCGCTTCGCGGGCTCCCCATACCGGGTGCCGGACAACGTGCACGTTCACGGTTTCATCACGGTCTCGGGCGAGAAGATGTCCAAATCGCGCGGCACCGGCATCAGCCCGCTGCGCTACCTCGAAATCGGCATGAACCCGGAGTGGCTGCGCTACTACCTCGCGGCCAAGCTGAACGCCAACGTCGAGGACCTCGATTTCAATTCGGACGACTTCGTGGCGCGGGTCAACAGCGACCTCATCGGCAAGTACGTCAATATCGCCAGCCGCGCCGCCACCTTCGTCACCCGGCACTTCGACGGCTCGATCGACTATCCGGCGGGCACCGGCGAACTCCTCGGGGCGGCGCGCGAGGTGCTCGAGTCGGTGCGCGAGAGCTACGCGTCCCGGGAGTTCGCCCGGGCGATGCGCCAGATCATGACTTTCGCCGACCGGCTCAACCAGGATTTCGATGCCCGCCAGCCCTGGGTGCTCGCCAAGGACCCGGACCAGCGCGCCGCGCTGCAGAACAGCTGCGCGCGGGCCCTGTACGGATTCAAGGTGCTCACCTGCCTGCTCGCGCCCGTGCTGCCGGCTCTGGCCGAGCGGGTCGCGCGCGAGCTGTTCGGCCTGGAGCGATCGCTGACCTGGAATGATGCGCTCGAGCCGCCGCGGCGTATCAATCCCTATCGCCACCTCATGACGCGCATCGACCCCAAGCAGCTCGATGCGCTGTTCGAGCCCGCTGGAGACCCGGCCGTGGACACCAAGACCGCCACACAGACACGAGCGGAAGAGCCGCAGGCCACGCACGCGATGCCACCGGGCGCGCAGACGCCGGCAACCCTGTCGATCGACGAGTTCAAACGCGTCGATCTGCGCGTTGCGCGTATCGCGGCGGCCGAGCACGTCGCCGGCGCCGACAAGCTGTTGAAGCTCACGCTCGACCTCGGCGGCGAGACCCGCACGGTGTTTGCTGGAATCAAAGCCGCATACGAGCCGGCGGCGCTGGTCGGCCGGCTGACGGTAATGGTCGCGAACCTCGCACCGCGCAAGATGAAGTTCGGGCTGTCCGAAGGCATGGTGCTCGCCGCCAGCGGCGAGGCTGGTGGTCCGTATCTGCTGGCGCCCGATTCCGGCGCCGCCCCGGGCATGCGCATCAGCTGAATCACCGGCCCTCCAGAGCATGTCAGCGCAACGCGATCAACAGGCGGCGCCTCTCGAGCGGGCAACAGCGGGCGGCCCTGGCGCGAGCCTTGCGCACCCGGATCACGGCCTCCCGGGCGGCACCGCCGGGGAGCGGGCGTGGTCCATCACATCCCCGAGCGTCGCCGCGATCGACGCGCTGCTTCCGCAGACGCAGTGCACACGCTGCGGCCATGCGGGCTGCCGGCCGTACGCCGAGGCGATCCGGCGCGGCGAGGCCGAAATCAACCAGTGCCCGCCCGGCGGCGCGGCCGTGATCAACGCGCTCGCCACACTCCTCGGTCGCGCGCCGCGACCGCTCGACCCGGCCCACGGCGTCGAGGGACCGCCGCTGCTTGCGCGCATCGACGAACGGGCGTGCATCGGCTGCGCCAAATGCCTGCCACCCTGCCCGGTCGATGCGATCGTCGGCGTGCGCAAACACATGCATACCGTCGTGATGGAGCTGTGCACCGGCTGCGGGTTGTGCATCGCCCCCTGCCCCGTCGACTGCATCACACTGGTGCCCCGCGCGGCGATACCCGCAGCGCCTCGGCCACCGGAACCGGCCGCCAACCGCGCGCGCCACACCGCGCATGTCGCGCGAACCGAGCGACGAACCCGCGCGCGTGCCGAGCTGCTCGCGACGCGCAAACGCCTGGCCGGCGCCGAGCGCCCCGCGGCCGAGTGAGCATGCACCCGAGCACCCGCCGCGCACTTTATCGCCGCCTGCGCGCCGCCAACCCCGAGCCGCGCAGCGAGCTGCAGTACACCACCCCTTTCGAGCTGCTGGTCGCGGTCATGCTGTCGGCGCACACCACCGACAAGAGCGTCAACGCCGCGACCCGCCGCCTGTTTCCTCTCGCCAACACGCCCGAGGCGATGCTGGCGCTCGGCATCGAGGGCGTGAAGCCGTACCTGAAGCCGGTCGGGCTCTACAACGCCAAGTCGCGCCACCTGATCGGCCTGTGCCGGCGCCTGGTC
The DNA here is from genome assembly GCA_021797465.1 of Pseudomonadota bacterium. Lineage (GTDB taxonomy): Bacteria > Pseudomonadota > Gammaproteobacteria > Steroidobacterales > Steroidobacteraceae > 13-2-20CM-66-19. The sequence continues at coordinate 3,642 of JAJZZR010000138.1, forward strand.
GAGCATCACCACGGCCGGCTGCCGGCGCGGCGCGCCGAGCTGGAAGCGCTGCCTGGAGTCGGTCGCAAGACCGCCAGCATCATTCTCAACATGGTGTTCGGCGAGGCCGAGATTGCGGTCGACACCCACATCTTTCGCGTCGCCAACCGCACCGGCCTCGCCCCCGGCAAGACACCGCTCGCCGTCGAGCGCGGCCTGGTGGCCAACACTCCGGAGGAATTTCAACGCAATGCGCATCACTGGCTGTTGCTGCACGGCCGCTATGTGTGCACGGCCCGCAATCCGGCCTGCCCGCGCTGCGTGATCGCCGAGCTGTGCGGGTATGCGCACAAGACCGCCGCCAACACCGGCGGCGACCCACGACCGCACGAGCGGCCGCGGCAGGCCGGTGTCAGACGCCCGGCGAGCGGCGGTTAGCCTCATGCCGATCTTCGCCGGCCAGAGCCGCGAGCAGCTGCGCCGCCTGTACCTGGAGGCGTGGCGGAAATTCACCGCGCAGGAAGGGCTCGAGCCGCTCGAGGCGCAGATCGCGGCGGTCGTCGCCGAGCACCCCGAATACCGGCCGCTGCTGGAATCGCCGGCGGCCCTCGCCGCCGACTTCATCCCGGAAGGCGCACAGCAGAACCCGTTCCTGCACATGGGCTTGCATCTGGCCATCCGTGAGCAGGTCGCCACGGACCGCCCGGCGGGCATCGCGGCGATACATCGCAGGCTCACCCAACGCCTTGGCGGCGCGCACGCCGCCGAGCACGCCATGCTCGAGCCGCTCGCCGAGGCGCTGTGGGAAGCACAGCGCAGCGGCGCGACGCCCGACGAGCAGCGCTACCTGGAGCGCCTGCAGGGACTCTAGGGGGCGCCTCGGCGCCTAAGCGCGCACACTGCTTTCCTCCTGGAGGAGCAGACGGTAGATCAGGCCGCCCGCAGCACCCCCGAGCAGCGGTACCACCCAGAACAGCCACAACTGGTGCACGGCCCAGCCGCCCTGGAACAGGGCGACACCGGTGCTGCGCGCCGGATTCACCGACGTGTTGTCGACCGGGATGCTGATCAGATGAATGATTGTCAGCGTCAAGCCAATCGCCAGGCCGGCGAAGCCCGCCGGGGCCCGCCGGTCCGTGGCGCCGTGGATGATAAACACGAACATCCCCGTCAGCACGAACTCGCAGACCATCACCGCCTGCATGGAGTAACCGCCCGGGGAGTGCGCGCCGTACCCGTTGGACGCGAAACCGCTCGCCGAGACGCTGAAACCCGGCTTGCCGGTGGCGATCGCATACAGCACCGCGGCCGCCGCGATCGAGCCGATCACCTGCACGATGATGTAGGGAATCACCTCACGCGCACCAAACCGCCCGCCGACGAACAGACCCAGGGTCACCGCGGGATTGAAGTGCCCGCCGGAGATCGCTCCGACCGCATACACCATGGTGAGGACCGTGAGGCCGAATGCGAGCGCAACCCCGAGATAGCCGATCCCGAGATGCGGATAGGCCGCATCCAGCACGGCGGCGCCGCAGCCGCCGAGCACCAGCCAGAAGGTCCCGAAGAACTCCGCCGCCAGACGCTTGTACATGGGCATCCCCCGTCAATGGAACCGATTTGTTGTTCTGAGCGTTCCCTGGCCCGCGAGCGCGACTCCAAGCGGTTGATTCTAGCACAAGCGCGAACCCGTGCGTCGCGGCGGCAACGTCGCACCTGCGCGCAAACCCGTCACATACTTCCCGCCCCAACAAGGGGCTTTGGGCCAACTGGGTCCGGCATGACTGCCGCCTCGCTTTGCAGTCCGAGCACTCACGCACATTCTACGGGCCCGCGCATGCGCCGAGCGAGGCGCCGCTGATACACTGCATCGGGAACCGCGCACCGGAGACCGCACGTGGCGTTGAGCGGGGATGACGTGTTAAGGGCCGGCGCGCCCGAGGAGGGCACGC
>JAJZZR010000495.1 GCA_021797465.1 Pseudomonadota bacterium
AAGCCCACGTCCGGTTCTGCGAGGGCGGTCCGCTGCCCCTCAACGGCGCAGCGGGCCGCTACTTACAAGACCCTTGACGACCGATTGATAGAGGTCCCCTTGATCCGCTTTCCTGTCACAGTGCCGCTCAGCCCGCTACCCTGTAGACGGCGCGACGCTTACGAATGAGCACCCTCTGCGACGACACTCAAGCTGATATCCACTTGCTCGGCAACGCCAAAAAAAGTCCGCCGGCATAGATCTATACGCCGGCGTACTGAGGCTGAATCCGGTCGAACAGTCGCTCGATGGGGGGATTCCCGAATTCAGGACTCGAACGCTGCTCCGTTAACGAGCGCTGGTCTGTGCAGTAGCGCACATTGGCCCCCGAACCAGATACTCGGCGCGAAGCGGATACAGACCGTTATGTGAAGGGCTATGCGCCCCTGGGTGGACCCCAATTGCGCAGGGGAGCGCGCTTCCGGGCGATCGAGCGGAAATTGATGTTTCCAAACTGAGAGTGGGTCGTACGGCCGCGTCAGTGTGCGTGCAGATGACCGGAAAGGAACCTCATTGGCGGGCCGACCGTGCGGCAGATCGATCGAGGAAGGCTCGAGGTGCTCACGGGCCGCCTTGATCTTCCAATTCCATGTTCGCGAGAGTGATTTTTGCTTAGTCCGCACTTCTCCAGGGCCCGCGAAGACAGCTCAGGGTCGAGATGTTGTCGGATAACAACAGGAGGCATATCCCGCTCCGAGCGGACCGAGACCCGTCGAGTCATGGCGTAAATCGAGATCGCCGCGTTGCCGAGGGCAATAACACACTCCTGAAACCGCCTCATCCAGCACAACAGGAAAGTTGTCGCACATCTTTAGTGAAAGTTTGGGCACAGAGCTTCAATCCCTCCACCATCGTCAGGTACGGGAACAGCTGATCGCCAAGTTCCTGGGCGGTCATTCGTGCGCGAATCGCCAGCGCCGCCGCCTGGATCAGCTCGCCTGCCTCCGGAGCGACGGCCTGCACACCGATCAGCCGGCCGCTCCCGGCCTCGACGACGAGCTTGATGAACCCGCGGGTGTCGAAGTTGGCCAGTGCGCGCGGTACGTTCTCGAGCGGCAGCAGACGGCTGTCGGTTTCGAGCCCTTCGTGGTGTGCCTCGGCCTCGCTGTAGCCGACGGTTGCGACCTGCGGGTCGGTGAAGATCACCGCCGGCATCGCCGTCAGGTCCAGTGCCGCCTCGCCCCCGGTCACATTGATCGCCGCCCGGGTCCCGGCGGCGGCGGCCACGTAGACGAATTGCGGTTGATCAGTGCAGTCGCCCGCGGCGTAGATATCTGCGCTGCTCGTGCGCATGGCGCGGTCGATGATGATGCTGCCGCGCGGGTCAAGTTTGACGCCGACAGCGCTCAGATTGAGCGTGTCGGTATTCGGCGTGCGGCCCGTGGCAACGAGCAGCCGGTCGGCCCGCACCTCGCCATTACCAGTGGTCAGCATGAATGCACCAGCGTGGTGTGCGACTTTGCGGGCCTGCGTCTGTTCCAAGACTTCGATGCCTTCAGCACGAAACGCGTTCGTGAGCGCCTCGCCCACGGCAGAGTCTTCCCGAAACAACAGCCGGTTGCGCGCCAGGATCGACACTGTGCTGCCGAGGCGGGCGAAGGCTTGTGCGAGTTCGACGGCTACCACCGATGAGCCAATTATCGCGAGACGCTCGGGAATCGTGTCGCTCGCGAGCGCGTCCGTGGAAGTCCAATAAGGCGTGTCGGCAAGACCGGGGATGGGGGGAATCGCCGGGCGTGCCCCGGTCGCAATCACGCAACGATCGAATCTCACCTCGTGCGAGCCGCCATCAGCGCGCGAGACGATAAGCGTGTGTGAATTTTCAAATCGTGCCTCGCCATGCAGCACGGTGATCGACGGGCTGCTCTCGAGGATGCTTTCATATTTGGCGTGGCGCAGCTCTTCGACTCGGCCTTGCTGCTGGGCCAGCAGTTTGTCGCGGCGTATATCCGGCTGCTGCGCCGAAATGCCTGAATCGAACGGGCTCTCCCGGCGCAGATGCGCGATGTGCGCCGCCCGGATCATGATCTTCGAGGGTACACAGCCGATGTTCACGCACGTGCCGCCGATGACGCCGCGTTCAATCAGCGTTACGCGGGCACCACGCTCAACGGCCTTCAGTGCCGCGGCCATGGCGGCACCGCCGCTGCCAATGATCGCAACGTGGGTCTGGCCGGAATGCGCTCCAGAACGGGCAGGGGTGGCCGCGGAGGTCTCCCCGATCAATTGGGCGCCATAGCCTGCTTGCTCTACATTCCTGACGAGTGCCTCGGCAGAGACTGGAGACACAAAGGTCACCGTCGCTCGATTTTCTCGCAGAGAAACTTTCGCGCTCTCGACACCCGGGGCGCTGCGCAGGGCTTTCTCCACGCTGTGCACGCAGTGCTCGCACGTCATTCCGGTGATGTGCAGAGTAACGGTCTGAGACATGAGGTAATCCTTTTCAGTAGCTGGATTTGCTGTCGGAGGCGGGCACTGCGCAGCGCTTGTGCGCGGGGTTGAGCAGGTCCCAGATTGAGACGAGGACCATCAAGATTATGCCGGCGTAGAACAAAATTCGGGCGAACTCGACGGGCAGGAAATGTTGCGTCATTCCGAAATCTCCGAACAGAGCGATCAAAGGACCGATACTTCCGAGCGCGGCGCGCTGCCATTGGCGATGAGCGAACCAGCCGAGCACATTTGCGAGCAGCGCAATCAGGAGGAAAATCGGGATGAGGACGTGAACGAAGATCCCTTCCCAGCGGCTGAGGAATCCGAGTCCAATCGCGGCACCCATGCTCGCCAGGGCCGGAAAGCACATGGCACAGCTGAAGCCTGAAATGATGGTGCCGAGCACACCGGTCTTATCGAGAATGCGGGAGAGACGGATGCTGTTCATCGTTGCTCCTGAGAGAAAAAGTTGACAATCAAGGGGCAGTTGCTTGCAGCGGCGCGGCAACGCGTCTGCTGTGTTGGCCGAAGCGACGCGTCGATGCCGACCTCGAGCAGGGTGGATTGGATTTCGCACGCGAAGCATGCGGTAATCCCCGGTCGGGCGGTTGCAAATCCGCTGCGGGGCGTGGCGGGGCCGCGAGTGTCGATCCCTGCATTGCGTACGCCGGGGAAGACCGGCCCGCGTTGACGGAGATCGCCGCGCGAGCTCAACGGCGTGCTGGCAGGAGCGAGACGCGCGTTGATCGTGGCTACTTCGGCTAGGACGGGACGGTGCATGGAGAACCTCTGTCAATTGGGGCAATGGGAACGTTAAGCCCGTACTCCGCTACGGAGTCAATCCCCATAGATCTTTCGCGGTCATACAGAGGTGAAACAAGCCCGTTCAGCCGCTGGCACGTCCTCAACGGCTGGCGCGCAAGAGCGCTCGACGGGGCGAGCCGGGTCGGGCGGTACGGCGATCAAGTGCAGGCGCTGCACGCATTGGACGAATCGTCTCGGCGGGACAACCCTGCCGATCTACTGGAGGGCATTGCAAGGTGAGGGCGAATGGTGTGCTGGGCTGGGGCCGACCGCGCGCCACGGCTCCTCATCTGCGCGCGATTGATGCGCGCCCACAGTGGCGAGCGTTCCCGTGTTCCTCACGGGTTGCTCGGCTCCAGTTGTGAGAGGGGCGGCATGGCTCACGAACCTCACGAACCTCACGACGTCAGGAACGTCTCATTGGAGAGTCGAGGTTTGCAGCGTGGCGATGAGCGGGCACCGGACGGCATTGCGCCGACGGCCGCAGCGGGCGACCGTGTCGGCCAGAACTGTTTCAATCCGCCGCAGGTCTGCGAGCTTGTCGCGTACATCCTCGAGTTTGCGCTCCGCGAGCACACGCGCTTCGGCGCAGTGTGTGCCGTCCTCGAGCCTCAGCAGCTCGGCGACCTCGTCCAGGCTAAAGCCCAGGCGTTGTGCGGCTTTGACGAATCGCACGCGTGCCACATCCGCGCTGCCGTAACGAGTGATGGTGCCGTAGGGCCGGCGCGGTTGCGGCAGAAGCCCTCGACGCTGATAAAAGCGGATGGTCTCGACGTTTACACCGGCCGCCTTGGCGAAGGTGCCGATGGTCAGCGTTTCAGGTCGATCCGGCATGGTGGCGTGTCCTGTACTCAAGTGCGGAGTCAAGGTTACTTCGCATCAGGCGGCCCTGTGAATAAGGGCGGACGCAATCCGTGCAGCGATCGCTTACCTCACAATGGCAGCGGGATGCCAGCGTAGCAGTTGTGCGTAGGCGGGTGCGATAGGTTGCTTCGGAAAGAACGCCTTCCAGATGGCAGCGGACAGCAGCTGCTTCGGCGGCGGTGCGAACACGAAGTCCTGCTTCGACACTATCGTGTGACAGGCGATACAGGCGGGGACCTTGCCGTAGGCGATGACTCGGCCCGCGGGAGTGTAGGCGGCCATGACCCAGTTGCGGTCGGCGGGGTCAAAGCCCGGGAGCTTGAGCATGGCCGTGACACCGGTCGCTCGCCGATGTCCGTTGAAGTTCTCCTTTACGAGGAGCGCGCCATCGGGATAGCGCCGCACTTTGGTGATGCCGCCGGCTTTGCGGATTGCCACGTTGGCGAACGAGTTGGCCAGATCGACGGTGTAGGCGTCGACCGTGCGCGAGCCCGGCTGATATGCGGTGCTCTCGAGCATCAGGGCGTGGGTTTTTCGTAATACCTGCACCTTCCGCCAGAGCGCTATCGGGCGGGGAGCGGGGGTGGCAGCCTGAGATACCGCGGTGAGAGCGGTGACAACGGCGCTCACGCCCAGCAGCACAAGATTTCGCATGATCGTGACCCTTGACTGGCTGTGGATTCGTGACTCACCCATACATCATATGGTGCTCAGCACCATCGGAATTCGGCAGCTCGAGCCTGCGACCTCCGCCATGTCGAGCGAAACAGGCAAATTCCGGGGTTAACGTGATCTGCATGCCATTTTTTTACGCATTGGTTACCCAAATCTCGCTGCGCCGACAATTGCCGGTCGCTTCCTCAACGTGCATTGATAATTTGACATAATATACATTATGCGTACCTACGAGGTGATGATATACATAAGAAATCCACCGCAGAGTTCGCGGACAAGAAAGTGAAACTGTTTTGAGCAAAAACTGAATCCGCCTCCGCGACCACGGACTCGATACATATGCAACAGCGCGCCTCGGAGACCGGGATCGACATCACTGCTGACGAATCGGCGTTGATCCACCTACAAGCAGTTCTGCCAGGCGCCGCCCGGACCGACCGAGTGGCGCAGTGACCCGATGAACGAGCTGGGGCATGAAACTGTATCTCGATCCGCCGGCGTAGCGCAGCTCTGTGAGCGCCCCGACTTGCAATTCGCGATCGACAAGATAACGCGGCATCCAACCAAAACCCAAGTCCATCAGCAACGCCTGCTTCTTGGCGATGAATCCGGAGAGATAGAAGACCCGATCGCCCCCAAACATGTGCTCATCGTCGCCCCGGTCGCTCGAATCTTGGACAGAGAGCTCGACGTGCTCATGAAGTTCCCGGAGAGTCACACGGGCGCGGCCCGCTAGAGAGTGTCGCGGCGAAACG
>JAJZZR010000084.1 GCA_021797465.1 Pseudomonadota bacterium
CCAGTCGGGTCCGGCTCTCGATTGTCACGGCCCGAAACGCACCTGCACATGAGCGTGTGATCCACACGCTCCGCGCTTGGGGCACGCCGGCCGACGAGGCTCATTTTGTCGGACGGCACGCGAAGGGACCTTTCTTGCGCGCCTGCAGGGCGCACATCTTCTTCGACGATCAGGAGACGCACGTCGTCGGCGCGAGCGATTACGTGCCATCTGGGTTGGTGCCGGGACCGCACCTGCCGGACAAACCGATCATTCCCGCCGAATAGGGTGGTTGTCGGAGATTAGCACGATGGGGCATCACGCTTCTGCAACGGCTCTCGACCATTCCAGTGTCGTTAACGCCGAGGCTCCGATAGCCCGGGGTTTGACGGCGTCGCCTCCCACGCAGGGTTCTACCTCGGCACCGGCCAGCGCATCCGGCAATGCCGTATCGAACGGCCGCCATTGACGACCGGACGCTAGTGGGCGTCAACTATACCTTTCTCGACGGCTTTTCTTGTCCCGCGCAGAGACGCGACGATGATCGGAAGAAGGCTTGACAAAATGATAAATTGGCAAGAGCGACGTGACGAAAAAAATATTACCAAAGACAACCGTGACCCATATCATCGGGATTATGCCAGAGTCGTTCATTCAGCTGCCTTCCGGCGATTACAGGCGAAGACGCAAGTTCTTGGCATAGGAGACAGCGATTTCTATCGGACTCGTCTCACACACACGCTAGAGGTCAGTCAAATTGGCGAAAGTATTGCCATAAATTTGAAGCTTAAATCTAAAAGTTTATCTATCACTGAAATTCTTCCTGATCCGATTTTGATCCGCACGATCTGTTTGGCACATGATCTAGGACATCCGCCGTTCGGTCACGGCGGTGAGGTCGCGCTCAATCGCTGCATGCTCGACTACGGCGGCTTCGAGGGCAACGGTCAGACACTTCGCATCATGAGCCATCTCGAACCGTATCATAAGTGTTTGGGGATGAATCTCACCCGCAGGACGCTGCTCGGCGTCCTGAAATATCCAGCACCGTATAGTGCGGTGGTCGACACCTCAGTTTATTCAACGGTGGATCGGCCGATCCGGTCTGTCTTCAAGGCGGAACCGTTTAAGCCCCCCAAATGCTATCTCGACACAGAATGTGATCTCGTGGAATGGTTGTCCGCAGGCATACAACATTTGGACTGGGAGCGGGTCAGCAAGGACTTCGAGGCGAAGGAAGCGGGGAAGCACTGGAAGACTAAACACAAGACACTTGACACGTCGATAATGGAGATCGCAGACGACATCGCTTACGGCGTTCATGATCTTGAGGACGCGATTGGATTGAAACTGATTGATGAGCCAATATTTCGCGAGGGGGTGAGCAAAGAGAAGCTTCAGCCATTCTGCGAGTGGTCCGGTGGCTTGGTATATCACGATCTGATCAAAAATCTTTTCTCGACTGAGACGTACGAGCGGAAGAATGCCATCGGGAAGCTGGTTGGCTTCTGCGTTCAGCACACGACGCTGGAAACATCCAATCCATTTTGTTTTATCGAACCGATCTTTGCGTTCAGGGCAGTCTTGGCAGACGGCGCTCGCCAAGTTCTCAATATCTTGAAGGATTTGGTGATCAACAGGGTCATTAAGTCAGCAACCGTGCAGCAACTTGAATTCAAAGGACAAAAAATCGTCACCGAGTTGTTCGACGCCTTCGCTACCGATCCAAAACGGCTGCTGCCAAAAGGGGATGCGGAGCGTTGGAAGAAAGCTGAGGCCAATGTAGCCAATCAACATCGGGTCATTTGCGACTACATCGCTGGCATGACCGATGAATACGCGACCAAGCGATATCAGCAGCTGTTCTCCCCCCGCATCGGTTCCGTGTTTGACAGACTATAACGTGCAGATTGTGGTCCGCTACTACGGTGTGTGGCGCTGGTTGGATGACCGTCGGCGCTGTCTCCGCGCGATGACCATCCGCGTGATCGACGACGCGCGACAGAGCACCCGGTCTGTGCATGTAGGTGTGACCTTCGCCCGGACGATCATGCGCTGATCCCGGCGCCGGTGTGTGTGGAATGGTTCGAGCGCGGCTGCATCGAGCCTCGTTCAACGACAGCCGTCTGATGACCGCGGATGATCTCGGTGCTGCCGTATGTGTAGACGGTCCGTGGCGCTGTGTGGCGCTCGCGGTAACCGTCCCCGCCGTGACCCCTCTCAGTCCGCTCATCACCGTCGCTCCCGACCGCTGCGCGATCTTTCCTGCAAACGGTGGTTTTCGGGTGAAGGCGTTCTGTCTCCGAAAACGGTTTCCGAAAAGTCCAGAAAAAAGCTGACAGATTGTCGCGATAACCTATCCTGAAACCAGTCGTCCGAGAACGGGCGGCGTGGATGAGTTTCGGGAGAACAGGATGCTTATCGGTTACGCTCGCGTCTCGACGGGTGACCAGAACCACGACCTGCAGCACGACGCCCTTCGTGCGGCCGGGTGCGGCCGCATCTGGACTGAGACGGCGAGCGGGGCACGGACGGACCGACCGCAGCTGACCGCGCTGCTCGACGCGGCACGAGCCGGTGACACGCTGGTGGTCTGGCGGCTCGACCGGCTCGGTCGGTCGTTGCAGCATCTGATCAAAGTGGCCGAGGACCTCAAGCAGCGAGAGATCGCGCTTCGCAGCTTGACCGAAGGGATCGACACGACGACGACGGCAGGCCGGTTTGTCTACTCCCTTCTCGGGGCGTTGGCGCAGATGGAACGCGAGGTGTTGGTCGAGCGCACGCAAGCCGGCTTGGCAGCGGCGGCGGCGCGAGGCCGAAAGGGCGGTCGTCCGCGCGCGCTCGACGACGGCAAGGTCCGAGCGGCGCAGGCGATGCTTGCGGCAGGCACGTTGAGCGGCGCCGAGATCGCCAAGCAGCTTGGTATCGCGCCGTCCACTCTGTATCGCACGATCCCCGGTGGGCGTCGCGCAGTGATGGTGAGCGCGGCATGAACGACCGAGAAAACGGTTTTGACGACCCCGGCGAGGATCGCGAGCAGCCGGATCGCCCTGTGAAATCGTCGCGCTACTCCGATGATCAAATCGAGGACATGCGAGATGTCGCTGCGGCCCTCGGGCTCGATCTTTCATTCGAGCCGGCCGCCGGTGAGGAAGGCGAAATCAGCGACTCTGACCGTGCCGTCTGGCAGGGACCCGGTCGCCCACCTTGGCGCGGCCCGGGACCAAATTTCTTGGCGGAAATGCGAGGCCCGATGACTTCCGAGGAATATGACGAACACCTCGACGAGATGGCGGCGGCGCTCCGCGCCGCGATCTCGGCGGCATGGGACCACGAAGCCAAGCGCCAGAAGCTCAAGAAGAGAAGGCGCCGGCGCAGGTGAGCCGCGCTGATCATGATTGGGACCGTGCGTCGAGCCGCGTCAGGGAAAGCGACCGGAGCCAAGTAGTCGCAGCCGTCGAACCATCTCGGCACTGTCGATCACACCGCTCCAGCGGGCTAGCAGCGGTTCCCTATTGGCGCGAATCCATCGGATGGCGGCGGCCTCGTAGGCCGGGTTCAGCGGACCCGCGATGAGATGCGGTTCGGGCTGTACACAAAGGATGGCTGCGTTTGCCGCGTCGCTTCGCTCACTCGGCGAAGTCGCTACGAGCACGACCGCCTCCTGATCGGCCCCCAGCATCGTCGGTAGCCAAATCGTGCTCGGGAGGCCGGTGAATGACGGATACAGGACGGTCGTCGTCCAAAGGTCGGCGTCCTCCTGCCGCCACCTATCATTGTGTTCTACGTAGATTTCTTCGACGACTTTGAGAAGTTCCGGACTTTCGTTGATCGCCGTATCGTCGAGGAATCCAAGGTGCGGCGGCGAGAGGCTCACCGTCTTTGAGATCGCCGCGGCAACCTCTTGGATATCCAGATCGTCCTTCTCGAATCGCGACAGAAACGCCGCCGCGACTGGCAGATGGTCGATGGGAACATGGCCGCCGTCCGCGAGCCTGAGCACAAGCTGCAGCTCGTACGACGTGAAGGTCAGTTCTGCACCGCGCCATGGGATGCGGTGTTCGACATGGACAATCCCATACACGCTGTCGGCGCCCATCGTCTCCTCCATCAGGGGGCCGGATCGCTGCGCATCAGTGTGACGATCCGCGCCGCCACGGTATCGGCGGCGGCGATCAACGTCGTGTCGGCGACGTGAATATAGCGCCGCGTCACGGTATGGCCCCGGTGCCCGAGCAGTGAGCCGATGGTCGCATCGGCGAGCCCGAGATCGGCGGCGACGCTGGCGTACGAGTGGCGCAGCACGTGCGACGTCACGTCGCGTGGTAGCCCCGCGGCACGATAGACGACCCGTTCCCAGACCCCGCGGAAATTGGCTATCGGCGCATCCCCGCCGGCCGACCGAAACACGAACTCGCCCGGCGCCATCGCCTTGCTCATCTGACACGCAGTCGTGCACAGCGGTCGCATCGACGCGCCGGTTTTGGTCGCGGCAAGTCGAGCGGTTGATCGCGCCACATCGATCTCGACGTATCGCAGCCCGAGAACCTCGCCGCGCCGCCAACCTGTGAGCGCGAGGAACCGGATCACCGCTAGCGCTGGCGGCCATTCGCCCGCCGCCTCAGCCGCGTCCAGCGCGGCGCCGAGTGCACGATATTCCACGTCATCGAGCCGGCGCTCGCGACGACCATCGGCGGGCTTGATTATCAACCTGCACGGGTTGTCCTCGCGGAGCCCGCGCCGCACGGCGTACGTTATGATGGCACCGAGAAGCCCCATCGTCCGGCTCGCGGCTCCTCGTCCGCCACGGACGTGCGACACGGCACGGAGCCTATCGAGCTTGACCCGTTTGTGCGTCTTGCCCGCGATGATGTCGGACATCATGCGCTCGATGTCCTGCCGGGAGATCGAGGCGACCGGAAGGTGGCCGATGAGCGGCCGAATGTGCGCGTCGACGCGGCAGTGGTCGGTCGCGATGGTGCTCGCGCTCTTTGCGACCCCGCGCCGCGTCAGTATCCGGCCAGCCGCGGCGTCAGCGAGATACTCGTCACAGAGGTCGGACATCGAAATCACCTGATGCTCGATCTGGCGCTCGCCGCTCGGGTCTCCGCCGTCGATCACGATCCGTAACAGCCTGATCGCCTCGGCCCTCGCCTCGTCCGGTGTCCATGGCGATCCATGACGGCCTATCGTGTAGGTCCGCTGCCGACCTTCCTTTGTTCGATATCGAAAAACATAGGTCGGCCGTCCGCGCTGCCGGCGCGCACCGAAACCAATGATCATGGTGTCCCACACGGTCTCGCCGACTTTGAGCCCCTCGACGATCCGCAATCCAATCCGTGCGCCCAGCTTCCGTACCCCTTCGGTAGCTGGTTCTCACGGATCGGCGATTTGTCTACTGAAATCAGCGAGCATACAGCGAGCAGCAGGTGCCAAAACGCACCGCGTCCTCACCCAAATCACGAGGATTCCTCTTCCGTCACGACGTTGACATGGCAGGGGTCACAGGTTCAATCCCTGTCGCGCCCACCACTCAAATCCCTGAAATCACACGGTTTTTTGAGTGGCATCACGGTCATGAACCG
>JAJZZR010000561.1 GCA_021797465.1 Pseudomonadota bacterium
TCGACGAGCACCTTCTGGAAGCGCCGCTCGAGCGCCGCATCCTTCTCGATGTACTTGCGATACTCATCGAGCGTGGTGGCCCCGACACAGTGCAGCTCGCCGCGGGCCAGCGCGGGTTTCAACATGTTGCCGGCATCCATGGCGCCCTCGGCCTTGCCCGCGCCGACCATGGTGTGCAGCTCGTCGATGAACAGGATCACCTGGCCCTCCTGCTTGGCCAGATCGCCGAGCACGGCCTTGAGCCGCTCCTCGAATTCGCCGCGGAACTTCGCCCCGGCGATCAGCGCGCCCATGTCGAGCGCCAGGATGCGCTTCTTCTTCAGCCCCTCGGGCACCTCGCCGTTGATGATCCGCTGCGCCAGCCCCTCGACGATGGCGGTCTTGCCGACCCCCGGCTCGCCGATCAGCACCGGATTGTTCTTGGTGCGCCGCTGCAGCACCTGGATGGTGCGGCGGATCTCCTCGTCGCGGCCGATCACCGGATCGAGCTTGCCCGAGGCGGCCCGCGCCGTCAGGTCGATGGTGTATTTCTCGAGCGCCTGGCGGCTCTCCTCGGCATTGGAATCGGTGACCGTCTCCCCGCCGCGTACCTCGTCGATGGCCTTCTGCAGCGCACCGCGCACCAGTCCGCACGCCTGGAACAGTTTGGCGAGGGTCCGATCCTCGAACGCCGCGAGCACGAACATCTCGCTCGTGATGAACTGGTCGCCCCGCTGCTGAGCGAGCTTGTCGGTAACGTTGAAAATCCGGTTCAGATCGTTGGAGACGTGCACCTCTCCGGGGGTCCCCTCGACCTTCGGCAGCCGCTCGAGCAGCGTCAACAGTCCGGCCCGCAGGGTGTTGAGATCGGCCCCCGTCTTCACCAGCAGCGGGCGCACGCCGCCGCCCGCGCTGTCGATGAGCGCCAGCAGCACGTGCGCCGGCTCGATGAACTGATGATCGCGTCCGACGGCGAGCGACTGCGCGTCGGCGAGCGCCTGCTGGAATCGGCTGGTCAACTTATCCATTCTCATGGGGAAATCACCCTGCGCTGATCGTCATACGGTCACCCATCCGTCCATGGGCATGCTCGCCGGCCCGGCGTTCGCCGCCGGCGCGGCTCGAGCGAGTCGCACCGGAGCACCCGGCAACCCCGGCTCAGTCCGCAATGGGGGCGGCCGAGGGGTCGTTCAAGTCCGCCAGATCAGCGCGGCCATCCGCCCGCAGCGCCCGTCGCGCCGGTACGAGAAGAACCGTTGAGGATCGGCGTAGGTACACCACCCTCCTCCGTAGAGGCTCGTGACCCCGAGCGCCCGCAGCCGTCGGCGCGCCAGTGCGTACAAGTCGCATTGCCAGCGCCCGCGCGCATTGGCGGTGAACGCCGCGGCGGCGCCCGGGTCTGTGCGCGCGAAGGCCGCGCGCACCTCCTCGCCGACCTCGAAGTGCTCCGGCCCGATGGCCGGTCCCAGCCAGGCGAGCACCTGCGCCGCCGGTGCACCGAGCGCGCGCAGCGCCGACTCCAACACGCCGCCCGCCAGTCCGCGCCAACCCGCATGGGCCGCCCCGACCCCGCAGCCGTCTCGCGAGGCCAGCAGCACCGGCAGACAATCCGCCACCTGGACCACGCACACCCGGCCCGGCTCGCGCGCGACCGCGGCATCGCCCACCGCCGGCGCGGCCAGCTCGGCCCCGAGCGTGATCGCCGCTGCGCCGTGCACCTGCTCGAGCCAGCGGGGCTCGCTCGGCAATTCGAGGCATGCACGCAAACGTATGCGGTTTTCGGCCACCGCACCCGGCGCATCGCCGACATGCGCGGCGCAGTTGAGCGAGTCGTACGGCGGCTCGCTCACGCCTCCGGTGCGCAGAGTGAAGGCCGCGCGCACGCCGGGCGGTGCGGGCCAGTCGGGCTCGATCAGCTCAGGCCCGGCGGTCACGGGCATCTTCCTCGAGCGTCGCGAGCAATCCGGCCATGTCCGGCGGCAAGGGGGACTCGCACACGAGCGGCTGGCCGGTCAGCGGATGCGCCAGGGCAAGCCGTGAGGCATGCAGCGCCTGACGCGCAAACGCGCGCAGCGCTTCGGCGAGCGGTGCGCCGCATCCGGCGGGCATCCGCCGCCCCCCATAGACCGGGTCGCCTACCAGGGGATAGCCGATGTGGGTCAGATGCACCCGGATCTGGTGCGTGCGCCCCGTCTCGAGGCGCACCTGCACCAGAGTATGCGCACGGAAGCGCTGGACCACGCGGTAATGCGTGACCGCCGACCGGCCGTCCCCCCGCACGGCCATCCGCGTGCGCTGGGAGCGGTGGCGGCCGATCGGCTCATCGACGGTGCCGCCGCCGGTCAGGACGCCGGTGCAAATGGCCAGGTACACCCGCTCGATCTCGCGGGCCGCGAGCGCCTCCACCAGGCGGGTGTGCGCTTCGATCGTGCGCGCCACCGCGAGCAGTCCGCTGGTGTCCTTGTCCAGGCGATGCACCAGACCCGCCCGGGGAACATGCGCCAGCGCCGGATCGAGCGCGAGCAGCGCGTTCTGCAGCGTGTGGCGGGGATTCCCCGCCCCGGGATGCACCACCCAGCCCGCGGGCTTGTCGATGACGAAGAGCCCGCGGTCCTGATACACGACGTTCAGCGGCAGGGCCTCGGGCTCGAGCCGCCCCTGCGCGGCCCAGTGCGCTCGCACACTGACGTGCTCGCCACCGAGCACCTTGTCCTTGGCGCGCATCCGCTGACCATCGATGTGCACCGCGCCTTCTTCGATCCAGCCCTGCAGCCGGACGCGCGAGTATTGCGGCAGCGCACGCGCGAGCGCCTGATCGAGGCGCAGTCCGGCCGCCTCGGGCGGCAGGTCGAGCCGATGCTCGCGGAACTCCCCGGTATGGGCCGGGTCGGAATCCGAAGCATCGGCGGCCGATTCGCTATACTGTTTCCCCATGCCATCCCATTCGAGCTCTCAGGGCCGTGCACACGGCACCCTAGTCGCCGCGCTGTGCGTGCTGGCGCTTGCACTTACCGGCTGCGCGCACCGCAAGCTGATGCTCAACAGTCCGGTCGCGGTTTACAAGCAGGCCAAGAAAGAACTGGCGGACTACAACTACAACTCCGCGATCAAGCTGCTACTGCGGCTGACCGCGGTCTACCCCTTCTCGATGCAGGCGCGCCAGGCCCAGCTCGATCTGATCTTCGCATATTACCGTGCGGGCCAGAACGAAGCCGCAATCAACGCGGCCAATACGTTCATTCAACAGCACCCCACGCAACCGCGGTGCGATTACGCCTGGTACATGAAGGGCGTGGTGGACTTCCCGAACCGTGCCAACCCCATCGAGCGGGCCTTCGGAGCGAGTCTCGCCAAGCGCCCGCCTCTGAAGCTGCGCAAATCCTTCGACGACTTTCGCACGGTGGTCGAGCGGTATCCGCACAGCATCTATGCCCGTGACGCCTGGCAGCGGATGATCTACCTGCGGGACCGGCTGGCGGCGTACGACGTGTACGTCGCGCGTTACTACTACATGCGCAGCGCCTACGTGGCCGCGGCGCGGCGCACCAAGATGGTGCTCGACCGGTACCAAGGCGCTCCGGCCACCCGCTCGGCGCTCGCCCTGATGATCCTTTCGTACCGGCGCCTCGGCCTGAAGATC
The DNA here is from genome assembly GCA_021797465.1 of Pseudomonadota bacterium. Taxonomy (GTDB): domain Bacteria; phylum Pseudomonadota; class Gammaproteobacteria; order Steroidobacterales; family Steroidobacteraceae; genus 13-2-20CM-66-19. Next base: position 3,620 of record JAJZZR010000561.1, read on the forward strand.
CCCGCTGAACAGGCGCAGAGGGTCTACGAAAAGAACTTCAAGGGGTCGATCATCGCCGCGGCGGCGCTCAGACACCCGCATTGGTGGCGTTTCTGGTAGGGCGGGCGGTCCGGACGGCACGCGATCCGGGTCGCATTCGCGCCGGGTGGCGCTACCGGGACTCCCGGCGGTAGCCGTTGGTGATCGGATAGCGCCAGTCCCGGCCGAAGGCCCTGCGGCTGACCCGTACCCCCGGCGGCGCCTGGCGGCGCTTGTACTCGTTGCGCTTGACCAGATCGAGCACCTGGCCGACCGTGGCGCGGTCGAAGCCGCGCGCGGCGATTTCCTCGACCGAGAGATCCTCCTCGATGAACGCGGCCAGGATCGGATCGAGCACCTCGTACGGCGGCAGCGCATCGGAATCCTTCTGGTCCGCGCGCAACTCTGCCGATGGCGGCCGGTCGATCACCCGCTGGGGAATGACGGCGCCGAGGCCGTTGCGGTAGGCGGCCAGACGGTAGACCAGGAGCTTGCTGCAGTCCTTGATCGGCGCGAACCCGCCCGCCATGTCGCCGTAGAGCGTCGCGTAGCCGACCGCCATCTCGCTCTTGTTGCCGGTGGTCAGCAACATCCGGCCGGTCTTGTTGGACAATCCCATCAGCAACAGCATCCGGCAGCGCGACTGGATGTTCTCTTCGGTGGCATCCGCCGCAAATCCCGCGAATTCCCCGGCCAGTGTCGCGAGAGTCGCGTTGAACATGGCCTCGATGGACAGCACGCTGTACTTGACGCCGAGCAGACGCGCCTCGTCGGCCGCGTCGTCCAGACTCATCCGCGAGGTGTAGCGCGAGGGCATCATGACCGCGTGGACGCGCTCGGCCCCAAGCGCGTCCACGGCGATCGCCAGCGTCAGCGCCGAATCGATGCCGCCCGATAGCCCCATCACCACGCCTGGAAAGGCGTGCTTGGTGACATAGTCGCGAACGCCAAGGACGAGCGCGCCGTAAATGCTTGCCTCATCACTCAACTCCGCCGCCACCGGGCCGGGTCGCGGCACGATCATACCCCGCTCCCGGACGAAATCGACGCTATAGAGCCCTTCGACGAAGGGCGGCGCACGCATGCAAACCTCGCCCGTGGCATCCATGGCGAACGAATTCCCGTCGAACACCAGCTCGTCCTGGCCGCTCACCGTGTTGACATACGCCATCGGCAGCCCGACGTCGGTGACGCGCGCCCGCGCAATCGCCTCGCGCTCGCGCTGCTTGCCGCATTCATAGGGCGAGGCATTGATCACGACCAACAGCTCCGCGCCGGCGGACCGTGCCCAGCGGACCGGCTCGGGCACCCAGATGTCCTCGCAGATGAGCACGCCCACCCGCAAGCCCTTGACCGTGACCACGGTCGGCCGGGAGCCGGCATGGAAATAGCGCTTCTCGTCGAACACCTTGTAGTTGGGCAGCTCCGCCTTGCGGTGCACAGCCACGACGCGGCCCGCGCCGACCAGCGCGGCCGCGTTGGCGATGGTGTGATCGGTGTATTCCGGGAAACCCACCACCAGGTGGCCGGTGGGCACCTCCCGGCAGACCTGCTGCAGCGCGCACTCGAGCTGCACGCGCAGGCCGCGGTGGAACAGCAGATCCTCCGGCGGATATCCCGACAGCGCCAGCTCGGGAAACAGGGTGAGATCCGCGTGGTGCTCGTCCCGGGCCGTCCGCGCGCTCTGCACGATGCGCGTCAGATTACCCTGCACGTCACCGACCAACAGGTCGAGCTGCGCCAGAACGATGCGCAGAGACTCGCTCTCGAGGTCCTCGCCGTCACTCATGGCGGGATTTCTACATCAGGGATGCGTGTCCCGAACCGGTGTCGATCCGGGTGCCTGACCCAGACACCCGCAATCGAGACCACCTTGCTACCGGATCCGCGTCGTGCAGGCCGCCCGCCGGCAGATCGGA
>JAJZZR010000509.1 GCA_021797465.1 Pseudomonadota bacterium
GAACACCGGCGTGCCGATCGCATCGATGGACAGCACCGGGGCCCCGACGATGGTCTGCACCAGATCGATGTCGTGGATCATCAGATCGAGCACCACGTTCACGTCGGTGCCGCGCGCGCGATAGGGCGCGAGCCGATGACACTCGACGAAACGCGGCGCGCGCAAATATGGCTCGGCGGCGAGAATCGCCGAATTGAACCGCTCCAGGTGACCAACCTGCAGGACACGGCCGTCGCGCGCGGCAAGGTCGATCAGCGCGCGCGCCTCGCGGGGCGTCTCGGTGATCGGTTTCTCCACGAGCACGTGGGCCCCGGCCCGCAGGAAATCACTGGCAATCGCGAAATGCAGCGGGGTCGGCGTCACGATGCTGACGGCATCCACTTTACCCAGCAGCGCACGATAATCGGCAAGCGCCTGGACCCCGAGCTCGGCGGCGACCCGCTCGCGGGGCTCCTGCCCGGTATCGACCACCGCCTGAAGCCGGCAATGCGGGGACTCGGCGTATTTTTGGGCATGGAAACGCCCGAGATATCCGACGCCGATGACGGCTGCCTTGATGGGTTCCATGGGCCCATTATGACCTGCCCGGGACGGCCGCGGGCCACCGTCGACAGCCCTGAAGCGGCCAGACCGGGGCCGACGGCCTCCGGATCGGCTACACTGGCGACCATGACGGAGCTGCGCACCGAATTACCCGCGAGCCGATCCGCGCCGTTCAATCTCAAGCGTGAGCTGCTGCTGCTGGGCGGGGCGATCGCCTTCGGGCTGCTGATCCTGCCGCTGCTGATCTGGCTGGCGGGGCACTTTACCCTAGGCCCGTACACGCATGGCGAGACCGGACCCGGCTACGGCCCCCTGTCGCTCTATGGAAACTATTTCAGGGAGCTGGGGCGAGGCCAATTGGTTTACTGGGTGGCCGCGCTCGGCCCGGCGCCGCTGTTGCTCATCTTTCGGCTGTGGCTGGCGCTCCTGCGGGCCATGTCCCGAGGCTGAGCCGCGCGCGGATCGCGCATGCCGCCGCTCGCCGCTGATATCCCCGTGTAATCTCCACTCCTTAGGACTGTCTCGAGCTATCTCACGATGACTCATCCCCTACGCCGCTTTATTGGATGGCTGATCGCCGCTGCGACGATCGTCGCGCTCGGCGCGGCCGTGCTGATGCCCCGGACACCCGCGCATGCAGCGGTTCTGCCGCCGGGCGCGCTGACCCCGAACGCCACTCAGCGCGCGGTCGCGCGCAAAGTCGGAAAGATACTCACCGAGTATCAGTACAGCGACCCGAAAATCAACGCGAAATTCTCCCAGCTCGTCTTCGCGCGTTATCTGCACTACCTGGATCCCGAGCACGTCTACTTCCTGGCCTCCGATGTGCGCGACTTCGACGCCCGGTACGGCGGCGATTTCGCCCAGCTGCTCGAGGCCGGCAAGCTCGACCCGGCGTTCCTCATCTTTCAGCGCTTCAGGCAATTGAGCAGCAAGCGCCTGCGGTATGCGATCCGCGTGCTCGCCAAGGAGCCGGACTTCACCACGGACGCGACCTATCGCTACGACCGCAAAGATGCCCCGTGGCCGGCGACCGAGGCGCAGATGGACGCGCTGTGGCGCCAGCGGGTGATGAACGATGCGATCTCGCTGATGCTCTCCGGCAAGAGCTGGCCGCAAGCGGCCGGAACGTTGCGCAAGCGCTTCGATGCCGAGCTGCGCAGCATCGACCGCTTCAGCTCCGAGGACGTGTTTCAAGAATTGATGAACGCGTACGCGCGCACCTTCGATCCGCATACGACGTACTTCTCGCCGCTGAACTCCGAGGAGTACAACATCGACATGAGTCTGAACTACCAGGGTATCGGCGCCTCGCTGGAGATGGACGGCAACTACATCAAAGTGGTCAACGTCATCCCCGGCGGGCCGGCGGCGATCAGCGGCAAATTGAAGCCCAACGATCGCATTACCGGAGTCGGCCAGGGCGCACACGGCCACATCACCGACGTGGTCGGCTGGCGCCTGGGCAAGGTGGTGCAGCTGATCCGCGGCAAGGCGGGCACCACGGTGCGCTTGCAGATCCTCCCGGCCGGGACGCATCCGGGCGGCAAGGAGGCGGTGGTGAGCCTCGTGCGCAACCGGGTGACGCTCAAGGCGCAGGAAGCGCAGGGCAAGCTCGAGACCGTCAAGCGGGACGGCCAGACCTACAAGATCGGCGTCATCACCGTACCGAGCTTCTACGAGGACGTCAGAGCCGAGGACGACGGGAACAGCAACTATCCGTCCACCACCCGCGACGTGCGCCGGCTGATCCTGAAATTCGAGAAAGAGCATATGCAGGGACTGTTGCTCGATCTGCGCAATGACGGCGGCGGCTACCTGCCGCAGGCGACGGCGCTGACCGGACTGTTCATCCATGGGCCGGTGGTACAGCTGCGCGGCCGCTCCGGGCACATCGAGGTGCTGGACGATCCGGAAAAGGCGCCGATCTACACCGGACCGCTGGCGGTATTGGTCAACCGCTACAGCGCCTCGGCGTCGGAGATCTTCGCCGGCGCCATCCAGGACTACCACCGCGGCGTGATCGTCGGGCAGAACACTTTCGGCAAAGGCACGGTGCAGAACCTGATCCCGCTCGATCGCTGGAGCAACCGGCCGATCGAGGGCCAGATCGCCGTGACCATCGGCAAGTTCTACCGCATCACCGGCCAGAGCACGCAGCTGCGCGGAGTAATTCCCAACATCAAGCTGCCCTCGGCGATCAATCCGAAGACGGTCGGCGAGAGCAGCATGCCGCGCGCACTGCCGTATAACACGATCGGCCCCGTGCCGTTCGCAGTCTGCACCGGGACGGCGGCAATCCCGCCGATCGCCAAGCTCAAAGCCGAAGAGCATGTGCGCGAGCGGCACGATCCGAACTTCCGCTGGCTGGTCGGGGACATCCACGACCTCGAGGCGATTCGGGCGCAGAAGGTGCTCTCGCTCAACCTCGCCACACGCCGCCGGGAGCGGCATGAACAGGACGCGAAGCTGCTCGCGCTCGACAACCAGCGCCGCGCCGCATTCGGCCTGCCGCCGCTGAAGAAGGTCGATCAGATCGGCAGCAAGAACGACAAGATCCCCGATGTGGTCCTCGATCAGGCCAAGGACATCGTGGCCGACATGGTCCGCCTGGACCACGCCGACCGGGCGAAACAGCAGCTCGTCAGGGGCAACTAGCGCCGCGGCGCGCTCAGCGCAGCAGGACGCCGTGAATGTGCCAGGCGTCCTCGGCCAGCACATTCGGAATGCCGGCCGGCGAGCCGACGGCCTGCGCCGAGGCGCCGTCGATGGAATCGGCCGTCGGAATGGCATCCTCGGGATCGCGGTACTGTGCTAGCAGGCGCAGCGCCTTGAGGCGCTCGCGGATGTCGCGGCTGACGTTGGCATTGGAGCCGAGCAACCCTTCGGCACGCTCGATCTGACCCATCAGCGCAAGACACTCCGCGCGGGTCCCGTACTCGTCGATCACATCCCGGCTCTGAACGGCATCGCGCACGCGCATCAGCAGCAACGGCATGACCGCCAGGCGCTGACACATGACCTGCGCGTAGGCGAGGACGGTGAGATTGATCATGCGCCGGGCCCGCAGCGAGAGCCCCGGAAACGGCGGGACCGGCGTCGCGGCGATCTCGGCCGCGGCTTGCTGCGCCGACTCGAGCGACCCGTCGGCCTCGGCCGACTCGGCCCGCGCGCGCGTGATCGTGTGCTCGAGCGTGCGGCGCTTGAAGAAGTGCCACAAACGGCGCAGTCGGGCACGCTCGTGCTCGAGATTCTCGAGCCGCTCGGCCGCCTGTGCGGCAAGCTGACGCATCACATGCAGATGCTGCTCTGCGGCTTGGCGCTTGGCGAACTGCTGCCGATTGTGCTCGGCGAGATGCGCGCGGCGCTCGTGCGCGTCCTGCTGGCTGGCCAGTTCGCCGCCGAAACGCTCGAGCTGCTCGTGGCCGCGCTGCCACACGTGACGCAGCTGATAGAACACCAGCGCCGGATAAGCGGTCTCGTTGACGCCGAGGCGCGCCTCCAGCGCCGCCAAGGTCTCTCTCACCCGCCGCGTGACGCCTTCCTGCTGCTTGATCCGATCCTTCAGTCGCTCCAGATCGTCCTTGAGGTCGCCAAAGGCCTTTTTCAGTTCGGCGCGATTGCGAAACAAAGCGAGCACGCGATGGTCGTCGGGCGACGCCTGCGCGCGCTGGAATGGCAGCTTGAGAAAGCCCAGTTGTCGAAATGCCTTCATCGCCGGTGCGGCACGTGCCGCCGGGAATCACATGACGGGGGCCGCGAAGCGATGGCCACACTCCGCACAATACTCCAACCATTTGTTTAGCATCATATTTCGCACCCAGCGCTGATGCAGTTCACGCTCTGGGCGTCGCCCGTCCTGCAGCGTGACCTCGGCTGTCGAGCCCGGACAACGCTCGGCCTCGACCAGCCGCGCATCGTGGTACGCGCGCAAGCGCATCTGCGGAAAGCGCTCCAGCCCGTTCCCGTCCCGCAACTCGTACGTGAGATCCAGTATGCTGGTGTACGCGCAGCGCTCAACCACGATGAGCAGCAGATCGCAGTCACCTTCCACCCGCGAGCGATACGTGCCGGCGAGCGCGCCCAGCGTCCCGGCGAGCCAGCCGAGCCGAATGTAATTGCTCTCGTACAGGCTCATGAGCGCCACGAAGCTGCGGGGTCGGGCCCGCCAGGAAACCGGGGTCAATGTCTCATTGCGCATCGTTCGACTATAGCGGAGGGGCAGGACAGCGCAAGCGCCGCGCCCGAGGGCGCCTGGTCGATGAGCGTGCAATTTTCATGCTAGCAATCGACCTCAGGCGCGCAACCGCCGCTCGATGCCGGTGGTATTGAGGATCCGGCTGGCGATCTCCTCGATCGAGCACTCGGTGGTATCCAACCCGGGGATGCCACACTGCGCGATCAGCGCCTCGGCCGAGCGCAGCTCGTAGCGAACCTGCGGCGCGGAGGCGTAGCGGCTGTTCGGGCGACGCTCGTTGCGGATTTGCTGCAGCCGCTCGGGCTTGATGGTGAGCGCAAACAACTTGTTCCGAAACGGCTCGATTCGGTCCGGCAGCCGCCCGGAATCCAGATCTTCCTCCGTCAGCGGATAGTTGGCGGCGAAGATCCCGTACTGCAGCGCGAGGTACAGGCACGTGGGCGTCTTGCCGCAGCGTGACACGCCGATCAGCACGATATCGGCATGTGCATAGTCACCACCCGCGCCATCGTCGTTGGCCAACGCGAAGTTCGTGGCATTGATGCGCGTGGAGTAAACCACCGGATCCGCGATGCCATGGGCGCGTCCGGCCCGATGCGTCGAGCGGGTATCGAGCTCCTGCTCCAGCGGACCGACGAATGCGGCAAAGAAATCCAGGCATAGACCGTTCGAGCGCCGCACCACATCGCGCAACTCGTCATGCACGAGCGTGCTGAATACGATCGGCCGCAGACCGTCCTCGAGCGCCGTACGATCGATTCGGCGCACCGCCTCCTCGGCCTTGTCAATGGT
>JAJZZR010000419.1 GCA_021797465.1 Pseudomonadota bacterium
CGTTTTCGCATCGAGCAATCCGCGGCGCTTCAGGTGGCGAATCGCGCTTTGAACGCTCGATTTCGACAGTCCGGTGCGGGTGGCGATCGTCTGCAGACTGATCGTGACCTGCTGGTGTCGGCCGTGCCGGCTCTGGTGCAGGAGAAATAGATATACGAGGAACGCCGACGGCTTGTGATCGTGCCCCACTAGATCGGGCATCAGCACGTCCATGACGTAGGAGTCGAGCGCCAGCTTCTCCATGGTAAAGAATACTATAGCACTCGATGATACAGAGGGTTCCGCCGTTCAGGATGCCCCGTCCTGCCGTACGGGCGGCGCCCGCGGCTCATCCGCGAGTACGGCGGTAGGGATGCGCGGACGTCTGTCGTGCGCAACCCGTCGGAGGGGATCGCGCTGTGCGCGGGGACGGAGGGCGGAGCCTATCGCTCCGCCCTCGGCTCCAGGGCTATGACCCGGCCGCCGGCGGCAGCGCCGGTTCGCCGTGCAGCGTCACGGGGCTGCCCGTCGGGAGTGTGGCGATCCCGGCGGCGTAGGCCGCTCGGTTCCATGCCTTGACGGCGGTCAGCAAGGTTCCGTCGTAACGCGTGAGCAGTCCCTCGATCTGGCGCCGGTCGGCGCGGATCAACGCCAGCCACTGGGCGCGGGGTTTCTCCCCCCAAAGGCCCGCGCACATCTCGTAGAGTGTCTCGACCCGGCGGTGCAGGCGCGAGAAGTGACGGAGGAAGTCCTCCGAGGCGTCGTGCTGCGTGTGCGGATTCCACAGCAGGTTTTGATACGTGCTCAGCGTCTTCAGCAGTTTCTTGCCTCGGGCGATCAGCGCAGCATGTTGCTGTCCCCATTCGGCATCGCTGCGCCCGCGAGCAAGCACCGCGGCCAGCTTCGCGCGCATTGCCGCGACGTGATTGAGCAGGCTGTTGACCGCGGACAGCTCGGCGCGCGTCGCCAAGGCTGCCCGGGTGTCGGCGCGCTCGGTGGCGAGGCTGACCGTGTAGCGGGGATCGGGCCGTACCTTCAGCGTCACCTTCTGGGCGTACGCCGCGGCGTGCAGTGTCGCGATGTAGCGGCCGGGCAGGGCGGGCGCACCGGAGCCGCCGCCCGAGCCGTGGGCATGGGGTGGCTTGCCGAGCGGGGGATTCAGCCGCGTGGGGGCGCGGTAGTCCAGATTCCACACGACCGTATCGATGCCGGCTTTGCCGGGGCCGTACAGGGTCTTGATCAGCGTTCCGGCGGAATCGCGGATCGTGATGCGCACCGGGCCGTGGTGGGCCGCCTTTTGCGCGGCGGTCGGTTTGAGTGTCTTCGCGAGGTTATAGCTGATTACCGTCCCGGTGGGTGCGTTCGGCGCGCGATAGGCGCTCGGACCCGGGCCGTTGGTATGCACGCGATACAGCAGCACGCCCGGTGCGGCGGTGAAGGCGTGGAACGGCGCGCGCGCCACGGCGGCGCTGTACTGCTCGATGGGCCGCAGATTGTCGAGCACCCAGATGCCGCGACCGTGCGTGGCCAGCAGCAGGCCGCGGTGATGCGGCGCGAAAGTCAAGTCCATCACGGACACGCCGCACGGCAAGTTGGCATGCAGCGGCTGCCAGTGTACGCCGTCATCGAATGAGACGTACAGGCCGGCGGATATCGTGCCGGCGAACAGCAGGCCGGGGCGGTTGGGATCTTCGCGCACGACTTCCACGCTGCTGTCGGGCAGTCCGCGGCTGATGCGTGTCCAATGCTTGCCGTAATCCGTGGTGCGATAGACATACGGGGCATCGTTGCCGATCTCATGGCCGTCGAACGCCGCATAGGCGGTGCCGGCGGCGAACGGCGAGGGCTCGACGTGGTACACGCGGGCCCACTGCGGCGCGCCCGGCGGGGTCACCTTCGTCCAATGCGCGCCGCCGTCGCGGCTGACCCATACCCAGCCGTCATCCGTGCCGACCCAGATCACATGGGGGTCGGTGGGTGCGAGCGCCAACGACTGGATGGTGTCGTAAGTTTCTGCACCGCTCATGTCGAGATCGATCGGCCCGCCGCTCGGCTGCTGTTTGGCTTTGACGTCGCGCGTCAGGTCGGGACTGATCACCGTCCAGTGCTTGCCGCCATCGGTGCTGTGGAAGACCACGTCGGCGGCAGTGTAGACGTCTTGTGGATCGGTCGGCGAGACAGCCATCGGGGTCGTCCAATCGAAGCGGTACTTCTGCGCGTAGGGTGGCTTACCCGAGAGCAGCAGGCCGGCCAGCTCATCGCGCACGTACGGATTGATCCCCCGCCTCCGCTCGGTGGCCCGGTTGTAGACCGTGGCATAGCCGTCATCCGTGGTCGAGTAGATGATCGACGCATCGCTAGGAGCCGGAACCGCGTACTGTCCGTCGCCGCCGGAGAATTCGAACCAGTCCTGCGCGCCGGTCACCCCGCCGCGCCGGTAGTCGCTGCTCGCGCCGCACCAGGCATCGTTGTCCTGCAGTCCGCCGCACACCAGGTAGGGCCAGGGATGATCGCTCGGACTCGTGGCCACCTGGTAGAACTGCTCGATCGGCAGGTTGTCCAGATAGCGCCAGTGCTTGCCGCCGTCGAGCGAGAGATAGACACCGCCGTCGTTGCCCTGGATGATGCGGTTGGGATCGCGCGGATCGATCCAGATGGCGTGATGGTCGACGTGCACGCCCCGATCGGCGTAGAACATGTGCTTGCCGCCGTCCTTGCTTTCCATCAGCTTCATCGACAGCAGGAACAGCCGCCGCGGGTCGTTGGGCATCACGGCAAGCTGGGTAAAGTAGAACGGCCGCACGTCGCCGTTGTCGTTGTCGCTGACCAGGCTCCAGCGGGTACCGAGGTCGTGCGAGACCCACAGCACGCCGCCCTTGGCCTGCAATACCGCGTATACGGTGCGCGGTTGGCTCGGTGCGAAGGCGACCGCGCTGCGACCCATGTCGCCCTTGGGTAGGCCTCGGGTCAGCTTATGCCAGTGCAGGCCGCCGTCGGTGGAGCGGTATAGGCCGCCGCTCTTGCCGCCGCTGGTCAGCAACCACGCACGGCGCTGCAGCGGCCACATGCCGGCGATCAGCACCTTGGGATTGCCGGGCTCGAAGGCGATGGTGCTGCAGCCGGTGTGATCGTTCAGGTACAGCACCCGGCGCCAATGGGCGCCATCGTCGGTGCTCATGAATACCCCGCGCTCGGGGCCACGCTTCCACAGATCGCCTTCGGCGCAGGCGAATACGATGTTGGTATCGCTCGGGTCGACCGCGATCGCGGCGATCTGTCCGGCGTGATGCAGTCCCTTGTCGACCCAGGTCGAGCCGCCATCGGGGCTGAAATACACCCCGTCGCCGTTGAGCACGTCGTTGCGCGGATTGGGCTCTCCGGTGCCGACCCACAGCCAGTTCGGGTTGCCGCCGGCGAGCGCCAGCGAGCCGATGGACTGCGTCGGCTCATGGGTGAAGATCGCCTTCCAGGTCATGCCGCCGTCCCGGGTCTTCCACACGCCGCCCCCGGCGGCGCCGACGTAGTAGAGCGCCGGGTTACCCGCCACGCCGAGCACGGCGGTCACCCTGCCGCCAGCCACGGCCGGACCCAGATCGCGGAACTTCAGGTGATGAAACGGCCCGGGATGCTTTGGCATGCCTGCCGGGGCCGCCGGGGCGATCATGCTGCCGGCCAGGACTGCGGCGCTCGCCAGGGCGAGAATGGGGCGCATTGCGGTTCTCCATTCGAACCATACGAAGATGGCATGCAAGGTACCGCTTTGCCGCCGCAATCGGTCGCTGATTTCTCTCGGCTTGTCGCCAATTTACGGCCGTTCTGAGCCCCGAAGCGCCTTGGCGCGCGTCGGCGTCGACGTCGGCGCCCGAGGGGGCGGCGCGAGCGGCATCGGAGGCGACCTGGGTCGCATCTGGATGATTCCTCAGCCGCGATTCGCTGAGCTTTGCCCAGCATGGCGCGCCTTCGGGCACGTTCGCTTGATATTGCCGTTCATGCGGTTGGTCACAGCCGCCTGATCGGCTTAACCTTTCTACATAACCATGACGATTCGGCCATGGCCATGCGGCCGAGCCTGGGAGCGTTGCCCGATTCGATGTACGCGGCGGAGCTGCAGAAGAGCCTGTTGCCGGCGCGCTTGCCCGCCCGGTTGGAGGGCTAATTCACTCGCGACAACTTGCGTGCGCAGCGTGTTCTTGTGCGCTTCAACGGCATGCTGGCGCTGCTGCTGTTGTCGCTGCAGGCGGTACGCAGGGTGGTCGCGGGCACACAGCCCGCAACCGCGTTGCGCACGGCGGCGTTCGGGCTCATTGCGCCGTCCACTGTGGCGCTCGCAGGGCTCGCCTTCAGCCGCGCGTACCCGCGGCTGTATCTGCCGGTCGCATACCGGCGGGTCCCGCTGCTGCTGCCCGCCGTGCAGGTGGTGATGCTGTCTTACGGCTGCCAGCCGCAGCTGCTTGGCCCGCTGTACTTTCTCGGGCTGCCGTTTCGCGCGGGCCTGCTCAGCGCGGCGCTCGCGTTCCTATTCGCGCTCGGCACGGCGTGCGCGCTGAAGATGCCGCGGGCGAGCGCTGCCGAGCGCTCGGACGGAGGCCTCGATTCGCCGCCGGTGCGACCCTGGGCGGCGGCTGGGCCGGGTCGGGCGGGCGGCCGCGCGCCGCGGAATTCAACCGAGCGTCCCGTTTGGAGCGTCGGTAAACTGCCGGGCTGCGGCGCCCCGGTAGCTCAGTTGGATAGAGCGCACCCCTCCTAAGGGTGAGGTCACAGGTTCAACTCCTGTCCGGGGCGCCATCGATGCCCGCGCCGGGGCGTGCGGTGGAGTCGGCCTGCGCACCGTCGGTTGTGTCGCGGGTGCCTGGCCACGCCGAGAACGTGGCCCACACGACGCAGATCACCCAGTCGGGAAAGAAGAGCACTGCATTGATGTGCAAGCCCATCAGCAGCGGCACCAGGATGATGAGGGAAACGGCCAGCATCACCGCGCCGCCGACGAGGCTGGCGTAGAGCAGGCCAAGGGGGCCGAGGAAAAACGCCAGGGTGACGGCGATGGGGAGAGATTTGGCGGGCCTCTCCCGAATGGGGTTGTCGGCGGTCTTACGCATGAGGGGTTGCGCGCGCGTGGACACCTGGCCGCACTATACTCGCATTTAGCTCGTGAAATCCCGAGACCGTGACTCGGGGGCGTGGCGCGCATGCGTCCCGCGCGGCGGCTGCATGCCGCAGGGCCGCGGGATGCGATGGCGATCACACTTCGGGCCGTGATGGACGGTGCCCGCGGGTACCCACCCTACAATCGCAAGAGCATTGGCCGAAGATGTCTCACCGTGTCCAAACCGCTCTCACGCCGCGCTGGCGGCTCGCAACCGGGCCCCGATCGCCGCAGCGGGCCCGATCGCCGCAGCAACGTCGTGCGGGCTCTGTGGCTCGGCAGCGTGCGGCCGCGTCGTCACGGCCCGCGGCGCGAGGGGGAGAACCGCATCGGCGCGGTAGATTGGCATCATCCCTGGTGGCTCGCCGTGGCCGTGCT
>JAJZZR010000538.1 GCA_021797465.1 Pseudomonadota bacterium
TGGCGGCCTGGAGTGGCGTCAGAGCGATCCCAACCAGCTGATGTTCGCCGAGGTGGAGCGGCCCCGGCAGATCATTACGCGCGGCTCGCGAGCGGCGGGCGAGGCGGCCAGACGCGTCACGCACGTTCCAGCGGGGCACCCGGAGGGGTACCTGGAGGCCTTTGCGAACCTCTACAGCGAGATTGCCCGAGCCATTCGCGCGGCCGGGCGCGGCGAACAGCCGCCCGGTAGCGTCTGGTATCCAGACGTCGAGGATGGCTTGGAAGGGGTCGGCTTCGTCGATGCGGCGCTGCGCTCCAGCCAAGCCGGCAGTGCGTGGGTGGTGTTCGACTCGGCGCTGCCCGGTGGGCAGCACGCTTAACCGCGGGTCTGGGGTGCAGACGTTGCACAGCGGGGGGGCGGCGGATTGCCGGCGCCGCCCGCTCGTGCCAACCTCCGAGGCTTGCACTGAAACATCCGGAGATACTGCCATGGCGATCCCCTCCGCCACATCCGCCGGAGCCCCCCTGCCCGCTCGTCCTCTGGGCACTACCGGCATGGCCATCTCGGCGGTGGGACTCGGCGCATGGGCCATCGGTGGCACGGAGTGGGGGGCCCATGATGACGAGGTTTCGGTCCGAGTCATCCGCCGTGCGCTCGAGCGGGGCGTCAACTGGATCGACACCGCGCCGATCTATGGCCTCGGTCATTCCGAGGCGCTGGTCCACCGGGCCCTGAAGGAGATACCCGTGGCCGAGCGGCCGTATGTGTTCACGAAGTGTGGTCTGGTCTGGGACGAGGGCCGGCGAGATGCGCCACCGCGCCGGGTGGGATCGGCCGACAGCCTGAGGCGCGAGCTGGAGGATTCCCTGCGCCGGCTGGGCGTCGAGCGCATCGACCTGTATCAGATGCACTGGCCCGCCGACGACGTGCCGCTGGAGGAATATTGGCACACGCTGCTCGAGCTGAAGAAGGCGGGCAAGGCGCGCGCGGTCGGGCTGTCCAATCACACGGTCGAGCACCTCGAACGCGCCGAGCGTCTCGGGCATGTCGAGTCGCTGCAGCCGCCGTTTTCCGCCATCCGCCGTCACTCGGCCGCGGAGATCGCTTGGTGCCACGCGCACCAGACCGGCGTGATCGTCTACAGTCCTATGCAGGCGGGGCTGCTGACGGGCACGTTCACGGCCGAACGTGCCAGATCGCTCCCGAAGGAGGACTGGCGTACCCGCAATGCACAATTCACCGGCGATGTCCTGATGCGCAATCTCCAGCTCGCCGAGGCCTTCAAGCCGGTGGCGGCCCGTCATCACACGACGGTGCCGGCCGTTGCCGTGGCCTGGGTGTTGGCCTGGTCCGGCGTGACGGGTGCCATCGTCGGCGCGCGCAAGCCCGCCCAGGTGGACGATTGGATCGGCGCTGCGGCGCTGCGGCTGACCACAGCGGACTTGCGCGAGATCGCCGCGGCCATCGAGCGTACCGGCGCGGGTACCGGCCCGGCACTGCCGCCGAACTAAAGGGGGACTGCGGCGCGGTAACCCGGCGGCGCAGCCGCTTGCGCGGCTATGCGCGGTCGAATCAGAATCTCGCGCGCAGGAGCAGTCCATGAAGTGCATCCGATTCCACGAGCACGGCGGTCCCGAAGTTCTGCGTGTCGAGGACTGCGACCCCGGCAAGCCGGCCTGCGGAGAAGTGCAGCTTCGCCATTCGGCGGTCGGCGTGAACTACATCGATGTGTACGATCGAACGGGCCTGTATCCGGGCGAGCTGCCGAGCGGCGTCGGCCGCGAGGCAGCCGGTGTGGTCATCGCGCTCGGGAGCAATGTGCGGGGTTTGCGGGTCGGAGCGCGCGTGGCCTATGTCGACTCCAAGCCGGGCGCATACTGTGACGTGCGCAATGTGCCCGCGGAACGGCTCGTGAAGGTTCCCCGGGACATCTCCGACGAACAGGCGGCCGCGATCATGCTGAAGGGGCTTACGGCGCGCGCACTGCTGCGGCGCACCTATCGGGTGCGGCGCGGCGATGTTCTTCTGGTTCATGCGGCGGCGGGCGGCGTCGGTGTCATTCTCACGCAGTGGGCGAAAGCCCTGGGCGCGACCGTCATCGGCGTCGTGGGCAGTGAAGCGAAGGCTGAGCTGGCGCGCAGACACGGCTGTCGCCACGTGTTGATCCGGGGTCGCGATGAGCTGGTGGAGAGCGTTCGGAAGCTCACGCGCGGTGCAGGCGTGGCGGCCGTGTACGACTCTGTCGGCCGGGACACCTTCATGACCTCGCTCGATTGCCTTCGACCGCTCGGCCTGATGATCTCCTACGGCAACGCCTCGGGACCGCCGCCGCCGATCAGTCCCCTCGAGCTCGCCAAGCGCGGCTCTCTCTATCTCACCCGGCCCACGCTCATCAGTTACATCGCCCGGCGCGCCGACCTGGATGCGGCGGTGCGCGAGCTGTTTTCGGCGGTGCGCGCGGGCGTGGTGCGGGTCAAGATCGGGCAGCGCTACCCGCTGGCGGAGGCCGCGGCGGCTCATCGCGATCTGGAAGCGCGCCGCACCACCGGCTCGACGGTGTTGATCCCTTGAGAAATCGCCCGGGCGGGAAATATCGATGGCATCCGGCCGTTCACGCCGGCCGCCCAAGCAGCGCCAGCGTCCGCGGATCCTCGCGGCCGCCGAAGTAATGCTCGATCGCGTCGCGGAAGACCCGATTTTCCGCGGACGCCGGCCCGCCGAGGGCGGCCGCTCGGGCAAACAGCGTCATGCAGGAGTGGAACTTCAGATCGTCGGGATAGGCGAAGATCTCCCCGATGGCGCGTCCGTGGATCTCGTTCACCAGCCGGGTGCACTCCCGCAGCCGCGCACCGAGCACGGGATGTTGGAGATAGGTCTCGGCCTCGGCAAGGCTGTCGAGGGCGTAACGCTGCGCGGTCGGGCTGTGCCCCAGGCCGCGGATTTGCGGGAACACGAACCACATCCAGTGGGTACTCTTGCGGCCGGCCGCAAGCTCGGCGCGCACCGGGTGCATGACGGGCCGCTGGGCTTCGAGGAAGCGCTCGAAGGTGTCTCCGGCGCGATGCGCGCCGCCTGTCATAGATTTGCGCGGGCGCTCACGATCGGGACGCGATGACGGGCCGGCCGCCCCGCGCGAACCGCGCCTGCAGCCACCGCCGGATGCGGCGCGCGTCCGCCGTGCGCGTGTACTTGCCCCACGAGTGCATCAACACCATGATGACATCGTGGTGGTCGATGTAGGTATCGAGCACGAGGCACTGGCCGGCCGGGTCGGTGAAGCCGGTCTTCTGGATGACAATGTGCCACCACCGCTCGCGCACCAGAGGATCGGTGGGGTAGTAGGGCAGGCGCCAGCGGCCCGCCCGGATCGTGTAGCCGGCACTGGTCGAGTAGCGGCGGATCACCGGGTTGCGCGAGGCGGCAAGCACGAGCCTCGCGAGGTCGTCGGCCGTCGATACGTCCCCGCGAGACAGGCCGGTGGGTCCGACGAAGTGAGTGTGGCGCATGCCCAGCGCCCGGGCCTTGGCGTTCATCGCCCGCACGCAGGCGGGCAGACCGCCGGGATAACTGCGGCAGAGCGTGCGCGCAGCCCGGTTCTCCGAGGACATCAGCGCCAAGTGGAACAGCTGGGCGCGCGTGAGCCAGATGCCGATCGGTAAGTGCGAGTAGGGCGTCCAGTCGGCGCGCGTCACGTGCAGCCGCTGTCCGAGAGGTTGTCGCGCGTCGGCGACCACCAGAGTCGTCATGAGCTTGGTGATCGATGCGATGGGCGTGATGCCGGCGGGCCGTTTGGCGTACAGCACCCGCGAGCGTGTCGCGTCGTAAACCAACGCTTCGCGCGAGCGAACCTGGGGATGTCGCCAGACGCCGCGATGCCGGACGTATCGCCGGTGGATCCGCAGCGTGCGCGCATGTACGTGCGGGATCGCCGCGACACCCGCGGTGATCAGACCGATCCAGGCCAGAGTGGTCAGCCAGAAGCCCCGTGCGCTCATTAGAGGTTCTCGGTGGTGTGTCGTTCCAGAGCGTTCTGACGTCTCCCAGGGCGCGCCCGCGGCCTGTCGCAAGGTCCGGTCAGCCACTCCCCGGATGACGTCGCGCGGATCATGCCATGTTCGCGTGATTTGTGGCTGGTGCCCTGCGTCAGGATCCCGGTGCCCCGTCCGGCGCGCCGGGCCCTGAGGCGGGCGGGCACCGGGGCGAGCCTGGAGCGGTCTTGGCGCGCGTCATGCAACGACCGTGTCCGGACCCCCCGTTTCCGGGGAGGACTACGGCCTCGGTCCGATGCCGCCGCGCTTGCGGCGCATACGCAGGCCGGAACGTACCAGCACAATGGTGCCGACGAGCAGTACGGCCCCGAACAGCGCCATCCAGACCCGGAGCGCGTCGAACGGCAGTGGCAACAGGCTGAACGCCGGCAAGAACGAGATGAACCAGGCGGACACGACGATCAGCAGGGCGGCCTGCCGGCGAAACGCCCGCTCCGCGGCCAGCATTTCAGGCAAGGCCTGCGGAGGGGGTTGTTGCAGCATGAGCCACGCCAGCACGATGAATGCCAGGCAGATTCCGCCCATGGTGCCCATCACCGAGAGTACCGCCGTGGGGGTGCGTCTCACCCAGTAATCCGGCAGTCCCGTCAAGAGGTCCCAATGGATGGGGACCAGCCGCGGCAGCCGCGACCAGCGCGCCATCACCCAGGCGCCGAGACCGAGCAGCCAGATCAGCGGGACCACCGCAATGATCCAGCCTCCGGGCAGACGCAGCGCGGCGGGACGTTTTGGAGCGGATTCGAGTCCAGGCATCGCTCAGCGTTCTGCGGCGTCAGAAAGACACGGCGCCGATGATACGTCATAACAGACGGCTCGCGCAGAGGTGGACGCACGGCATCGATGGTTCGCGCCGGCACTGTCCGTCGCTTCGGCGCGCTTCACCGGATCCACCGTGGTGTCTGTCCCCACGGCGAATTGGACGCTCGGCGAGCGGAAGGAATACCTTCCCGCGTCAGAGTGCGTCGGACCACCGCCGCAAGGTGCGGCGCAGCGGCTCGAAGAAGGCGACTCCCAGCCCCAACGCGGTCCCGCCCCAGGCGATGGCCATCGGCGCGTACGCGCCGAGATGCGCGCGCAGCCAGGGCATGGCGATCACGGCGGCCGCGCCTGCGGCGAATGCGATGCCGAACAGCGTGCCGAGCGTGCTGCGCCGCACCCGGATGTAGTCGGCCTTCAGCGTCTGAACCTGTTCCCGCCGCTCCTTCTCGAATCGCGCGCGCGACTCGGCCAAGTCGGCTTCGGCGGCGCGCGCCCGATGCAGGGCCGTTTTGATCGTCCCCTCCGGGGCGCCGAGCATCAGCGCCACCTCCGTCACCGAGCGCTCCTCGTAATAGTAGAGCAGCAGCGCGCGGCGCAACCGCTCCGGCAGCAACTCGACCAGCTCGCGCAACTGCTCCGCCCGCCCATCACATGGGGCCGCGGCGGCGCCGCGGATCTCGGCC
>JAJZZR010000421.1 GCA_021797465.1 Pseudomonadota bacterium
TCCGTCCGTCCCGGACCGACGCGCCCACGGCCACTCGCGCCGACGGCGGTTCATTGCCGCGTAGCGGCGGGTTCGGCGGGCGCACAAGCGCTCCCCGAGCTCGCCGTCACGGCGGCCGCGCACAAGAGCCACACTCCGGGGAAAGGGGGTGGTCTTCACCCGGGAAATCGGGTGGGTCCGAACCGAGGAAATTTTGCAGGATTGGCAGAATGCGCTGCAGAGTTCAAAGCTCTCGGCCCGTTGCATCTCTACCGGCCTGGCGTCGGAGCACTGCCGCCGAAGCGGGGCGGTTCTTCCGGCACGGCGTTGCATGTCTCCGCAACAAAATCCAATAACCTTTGTAGAGTCAATGGGTTACGGAGTCTCCTTTAGATCCTATAGTTTCCTATATCAATCCTCTGGAGCGGTTTAATACTTAAGGCTACGGAATCCCTGCTCTCGCTGATCCCAACGCAAGAACCCAAGATCACTGGTCGTTCAGAATAAACGCATATACAATAAATCCAGTGAAGGTGACTTGGGACGAATCGAAGCGGCTCTCGAACCTGGCCAAGCATGGCTTGGATTTCCGCGATGCCGTCGAGGTGTTGGAATCCCGGTTTCGCTTGGATGTTCCGGTGGTCCGCAACGGAGAAGCGAGAATCTTTGCGATCGCCTACTCGGCAAAATTCCTGGCGGTGTTGGTTGCTGTCGTCAAGGACGGTGACGAGATCAGGATCATCAGCTTCCGCCATGCCAGCGAGGAAGAGCGAGAGGTGTACCATGAGTGGCTCGAAAACGACTACGAAGATGACTAAGGCCGACGTCCTAAAGGCCGTGAGGCGGGTTGAACGGAAGGCCGACTACGTGTGGGATGGCAAGTCGGAGGAAGACAGACCAGCGAACGCCCGGGAACTGATTGCTGCCGTGGATGCGTACCGCCGCAAACGCGGCCGACCGGTCGGCTCCGGGGCGAAAGAGCAAATCGCGCTGCGCGTCGATAGGGACGTATTGGCCCAGTTCCGCGCAGGTGGGGCGGGCTGGCAGACGCGCATGAACGAGGCCCTGAAGGCCTGGCTGCGTTCACACCCGAGACGCTCAGGCACGTAATCTCTTCCATCTGCCGCCGGGCGATTTATTGATCGCGCACTCCTGTCTATTACACAGATCTTTCGCGAGCCGCGACGCATAGCCGATGACTTGTGACACGACAAGATCACTCCTTGCAGAGCTGGCGGCGGAAGTCGCGCCTCAGCGGGTAGATCCAGATGCTTTTGACGGGCTTGCTGCGGCGATGGAAGGTGTCGAGCTTGCCGCGACCCTGGGTGTCTCCGAGGTATTGCCAGTTTGCGGCTTTGTAGCAATGGCCGGTGAAGCGTGGCTTCTCGACGAAGGTTTCCACCAGGACCGGGCGGTACGCGTACCGCGCGTGCCAGTCGTCGGGCAGGCGGCGGGTGGCGAGAGCCAGGACCCGCGAGGCGAGATTCTGGCACTGGATCCATGGCAGGATAAGAAAGCGCGCGTTGTTGACGACGAGGTGCAAGTTGCTCGCGCGTTGCTCAGGAGTCCAGCCGATCGCAGCATCGCGCGGCTTGGTTTTCCAGGCACTGGCTCCAAATCCGAGCAAGGCGACAATGTGGTCGGCACTGCGGGCGAAGTAACGCAGCTGCGCCCCCGGCAAGGGCTGATGACCAAGGTAGTGGTGATGTTGGATGTATGTGTTCCACAAAAGGGAGTCTGCTCTGCTCGAGACGAGCTCGAGGCGCAGCCCAGCCAGATCGACGCTCGGGGCGATCGGCGGGGGCTGCACGGCCCTCTCGATCTCGGGGTGTGCTCGGTAGGCAGGCGGCTTGGCGGTTCTCGGCGGCGGCAGCGTGAAGAGCCCGTCGGTCTGCATTCTGAGCATCGCGACGCGACAGCTCATGTCCTTGAGTCGGCCGTCGGGGCGACGCCAACCGAGCCGCTCGCAGACCTCGCGCGAGAGTCGCGCGCGATCGAGAGGCGGCTGCACGGCGAGCAGCTCGCGGATGAGCGCGATCTCTGCGGCTTGGAAGTCACGTCCGCAATAGCGCATGGTTCATCTGGAGTTGATCAGGTGCGGATTGCGTTTGATCTGCAGCAGCATCTCCACGGCCTCATACAGGCGCATCCAACCGCGCCAGAGCACGACCACGCCGGGCTCCCCATCGCACTTACGTCCCAGGTGCCCACCGAGCTTGCCGATCAGTCGCACGGTCTGCCTCAGGGTGGTGGGTCTTTCCAGATCCGGCATGTCCTTTCTCATGCGCACATGCAGCGCCTGGATCTCCACCTCGGAGAAGACCTTGCGGGCGGGCAGGTCCGGGTGCGCGCGTGCCAGATACGCGTTGTCCCTCAGCCGCACGCCGATGATGCTGAAGAGCGTCAGATAGCGAGCAAGGCGCTCGGCCTCCTTGAGCAGGCAGTCCTCAACGTGACAGCCGGACTTGAGCACCTTATGCCAGGTCTCTATCCCCCAGCGCTTGGCGTACCAGTCGACCTTCTCGCTCGCCTGGGCGAAGGTGTTGACGGACAGGTTCGTCAGCAGCACCCAGCTGATCGCCTCAGCCCCTTCGGGGGGATGCTCTTCGGTGCTGGCGATGGCGTTCACGGCAATCGGCTCGCTCCACCCGGAGTCCTTCGCGTGCCCCCGCCGTTGCGGGGGCTTGAGCGTCACGGCAGCGGTGCGCACCGTGACGGTGGCGGTGCGGGCCTTGCGTTTGCCGTTACCGGGGACCGCGACCTCGCGTTCGCCCAGCACCGGCGCATGAGCGAGCGCCTCCAAAATGCGCTCCTCGCCCTCGCTTCCCTCGGGCACGAGCTTGCGATCGACGCGCGCGCGGATCAGGTAGCAGCATTTCAGCTGCTCGGCCTCGGCAAGAAACTCAAAGAAGTCCGATTCCCGATCGGCAACGGTCACCACCTTCACGCCCGCGGGGGCGCGCGCCACCGTCTCGCGCAGCGCGACGAGCCATTTGGAGCTTTCCTTCTCCTCGATCGCCGTGCACTGAAGCCGCACGATCTTCTCCTGGTAATCCTCCTCGGGAATCTCCCCGCGCGCCCAGATGCATTGACTCAAAAGACCGAGCGGCACCCCCGCGGTGGTGAAGGCGAGCGCATTGTGCATAATCAGTCCGCGCTCACCCGGCGAGTTGCCCTTGCCGATTGGACCCAATCCCTTGGTCTTCGGATGCTGCCCGAACGAGAAGAACACCGTGTCCTGCATCACCAGCACCGGCTCGCTCTGCGCCACCATGCGTTTGCCCGTCTCGGCAACATGGGGCGCGAGAATCCCCGCGGACGTGGCCTTCGGGTTGTTGAAAAAACGGTACGCGCCCTGCGTCGCCGCCCAGGTTCCGCAGGCTTCATTGATCGGCGAGGCGGGAGATTTCGCCAACTGCTCTCCGGTCTTGACCAAACGCCGCCTGAGACGCTCATCGCCAAGAGCGGCGCCGGCGAGTTCTCGGCTCACCCAACCGACTTCCTGCGCACCCGCATCGATGACGGACTGAACGTCATCATATTCCAACGGCGCATGCCTCGACACGCTGCTTGCTCTCGTCCCTCGCACATCGCGATGCCCAGCAGACTATCAGCTCAAAACGGGTGTGTCCAGCATTATCTATATGTTGCTCTGCACGGCAAGAAAACGGCGCATACTTGTGTGTAATAGTTGCGGCATGGCAATGTCGCACGTTCTAGCCAGGATGGCCCGGGTAGCTGCTAGCCACAGGCCCGGTATCCAGCCTTGCAGTCACGGCGGTAACGACGTGATTGATGCGTAGGCAGGAAAGTCGAGAGAGGTGAAATAGCGATGAAATATCGCCGTGAAGGAAGTAGTCCCGGAAAACATAAATGGCTAGGGCCGAGGGCTTTATTACGTCCGCAGGCCACGGTGCGGCAGACGCGATGGCGAGTCTGCCGTGCTCACCCGGGATCCCAGACCTCATCGAGCTCGACGTTCAGAATAGGCGGTAACCATGGAGATCCTGGCGCAAGCGCTGAGGGAGTGGCGCAGCTTCGGACAAGCCTAAACAGCGAGGAAGAAGCGGCAAACGCCAGGAAGTCCGAGTCGCCCATAGTAGCGGTGAAGCCCGGTAACGCGGGTGGAGCGAAGGGGCGGCAGTACTGGGACAGCGAAACAATGGCAAACATGCCCCGACACCGAGCGGACTCTGTGCATGACCACTGAGTTGTTTCGCTTCACGCAATGGGCCAATGGCCAGCCGCAGAAGCGCTTCACGGCGCTGATGGGGCTGCTGGCCGCACCCGAAGGGCTCGCCGATAGCTATCATCGGCAACCGTCCAGGAAGGCAGTTGGGGTGGACGGGACCGACAAGGCAGAATACGGGCAACAGCTCGGAGCCAACCTTGCCGATCTATCGGCGCGACTGAAGAGGATGGGATACCGTCCGAAGCCGTCGCGTCGAGTGTACATCCCGAAGTCCTCAGGCCAAGGTCAGCGCCCGATAGGCATTCCCTGCTTCGAGGACCGGATCGTGGAAGACCGACTCAGTCGCATCCTTCAAGCGATCTGGGAACCGGAGTTTCGGGATTGCTCTTACGGGTTCAGACCGGACCGCAGCGCGCATCAGGCGCTCGCCCGGCTGGATCACATCATCACCACAGAGCGGACACAGTGGGTATACGAGGCGGATTTGAAGAATTTCTTCGGGTCCGTTTCGCACGAACACATGATGCGGTTTATCGAGCACCGGGTAGGGGACTCGAACCTGTTGAGACTCATTCGGCGTTTTCTCAAGGCGGGGGTGATGGACGCGGGCGTATTCAACGCCAGCGAACAGGGCACTCCCCAGGGAAATTTGGTCAGCCCCGTGCTGTCCAACACTTACCTGCACTACACACTGGATGAGTGGTTCGAGCGGCGCTTTGCCCGTCAATGTCAGGGTAAGGCGTATCTGGTGCGTTTCGCAGACGACTTTGTGGCTTGTTTCGAGTTCGAGACCGATGCTCGCACCTTTGAGCGTTCGCTCACGGAGCGCTTGCAGAGCTTTGGGCTGGAAATTGAGCCAACGAAGACCGCGTTACTTCGCTTCGGCGATCTCGCGCCGATTCTGTGTAAACGGGACGGCCTGAAACGGCCGCGTACGTTCTCATTCCTTGGGTTCTCGCACTACATGCGCGTCTGGCGGAATGGCCGGATTGTCCTCAGTCGTAAGACGGAGGCCGTGCGGGTACGGCGCAAGCTCACGGAATTCGGTCGGCGCCTGAAGTCGATGCGCACCGCGGGTGCACGGGCGATGCAGATGTTCACCTTGCGACACTGGCAGGGGCACCTACAGTACTTTGGGGTTCGCGGCAACAGCCGTAGCAGCGGTGGCTCGGGTAGTTCGGACAGATTTTCCGAGCCGATAAGTGGAAGGATCTGCTGAGTTGATTAAACACGGTAACGGTATTTGCTTCAACTCTTGATCTGGGTTTTTACATCTATCGGCTA
>JAJZZR010000088.1 GCA_021797465.1 Pseudomonadota bacterium
TTCATGTGCGATGAGTCGATCAGGGGCACCGCTTCCTTGGGCGCGGGGATCTCGTTGAGTTCCGTCCAGATGCCCGCCGGCGGCGCGATGGGATCGATGAAGCCCATCGCGATCAGCGTCGGCGCGGTGATGTAGGGGGCGAAGTTGACCGTGTCGAAATATTCCGCGGTGTGCAGCACGGCCGCGTTCGTGGTCGTGAAGAACGGATAGCCCGGACGGCGCCCATGCGCCAGGCCGTTCATATCCGCGCCCGAGGGCTCATCGACGATCACGGCGGTCTCCTCGCCCGGATTGAGGCCGGCGGTGGCCAGGCTCTGCTGGCCGCCCATGCTCATGCCCGTCAGCACCAGGGTCTTGCCGTTCCAGTACGGGCTGCGCCGGATATATTGCAGCGCGCGCGTGTCGCGCAGATACATGTCGAGGAAGTACGACGTATCGGGACTGCGATCGCCGAGAGTCTGATAATTCTGTGGGACGCCGCGGCCGCTGCTCGGAGGGATGTCATGCGAGTCGACATCGAAGGCCAGCCAGCCTTCGGCGGCGCGATTGGTCGCCCAGGCGGTCTTCAGCGGATAGACACCGGCATACTGGTAGATGATGAGCGCCGGGAATTTTCCCGGGCGATCCGGGATCGCGAGATAGCCGCGCACCTGGGAGCCCAGGCTCTTGAGGCGCACGCGATACAGCTTCACGCCCGCCTGAGCGGTGGGCAGGGGCGTAAGCTTCGAGCGCATTGGCACCCGTGCGAGGGCGGCGAGCTTGGCACTCCAGAAGGCCCGGAAGTTCGACGGTGGCGGCAGCGAGGGGCGCAGCAGCGTCGGCGCCACGGCGGCGCCCAATATCGTGACGCGGGACTCGGCGTGGACAAACCGCGGTGCGAGCGGCTGATCGTGCGGGTGGCGAGCGAATACCGCGCGCAGGGACGGATCGGCTTTGATCATCCGTGTCTTCACTTCGCGATCGAGTGCCGCGAGGTCCTTGCGCGGGATCGCGGCGGGCGAAGGCCGGTAGGCGACCACGACGTAGAGCATCGCCGGTGTATCCACCGTCGTGCCGAAGCGGGCTGTGCCGGTCTCGAGCGAGAAGCTGCCGGTCTTGAGCACATCGAGATCATTCCGCTTGATGGTATAGACGAAGCGGCCGTGCGGGTCCGGTGCGCCGGCCGGCACCGTCACCGTCCAGCCCGCTTTGGCACCCAGGCGGTAGATGCCATCGGCGTGCCACGGCGTGAAGACGACTTTTGGCAGGCCGGCGAACGCCACAAGGGGCAGGCAGCAGCCAATCAGGGTCAGGCCGACGGCGCGTCTCACGGAGCGCAACATCCGGGCGCCGCCGGCCACGGTTGCCGTGGCCGGCGCGCGCGGGCCGCGTCCGCGCGCAAGGCTCATCACCGGGCGCCGCTCGTCGCGGTGGACAGTTTGAACAACGACAGCGGGATCGCCCGGGCCAGTGCCGCGTACCCGGCCGGGTTCGGATGCAGATTGTCACCGGAGTCGAACATCGGGCGCAGCCGCTGCGGATGCTTCGGGTCGCGTACGGCGCGCGCGAAGTGCGCTACCGCGTCGAAATGACCTGGTGCGCGGATCCAGTCGTTGATCTCCCGACGATCCTGCAGCGTGGCGGCCGACGGGTGATAGTAGTTCGAGCCCTTGAACGGCGTGATGGTGCCGCCGATGACCTTGATGTGGTGCGCGTGCGCCTGCAGGATGATCTGCCGATAGGCGCCAATGATGTTGTGGATCAGTGTCGCGTTCTGGGTCGCTGAAAGCGGTCGGTGCATGGTGGCGACCCCGAGATCGTTCACCCCCTCGAGCACGATCAGGTAACGCACCCCGGGCTGGCCGAGCACGTCGCGGTCGAAGCGTGCGAGCGCATCGGGCCCCAGGCCGTAGCGCAGCAAACGGTTGCCGCCCAGGCCGGCGTTGAGCACGCTGATGTTGCGTGTCGCGGGATCGGCCTGCAGGCGCCGGGCGAGATCATCGGGCCAGCGCGTGTTGCTGTTGTTTGGTGTCGCGTGGCCGTCGGTGATCGAGTCGCCCAAGGCGACGATCGCGGCGGCCGGCCCATGTGTCCGGACGTCGACGCCGGAGAGGAAGAACCAGTGATTGAAGCGAGTCGCATGCGGCAATTTCGTTGCGCCGACGTGATCGCCGTGGAGCAGGAAGGACGTTTCGCGCGAGCCCGGATGGCTGGTTTCACCGTTCGGCGGTTTGCGCAGGTAGATCGTCACGGCCAGATTCGACAGCGGTGCGGCGGGAAAGGACAGCGGATCGGAGTAGTACGACGCGCCGGGCGGAATCGTCACGCCGGGGCGGCCATTGAAAGTCAGCGGCTTGACGGTGGACTGATCGATCGTGCCGCTGGTCAAGGAGACGGGGCGGGCGATGTCCGCCGCCGCGATGCGCAGCGAGCTGTTGCCGAATTGGTTCGAGAAGCGGATCCGCAGGGTCTTGCCGCCGACGGTCAGGTGGACGATCTGGCGCAGCGTCGCATTGGTGAGCTCCGAGGCGGGCAGCGCGTTGTCGGGCTCGGGGATCTGCTGGGACGATGCCCAGGTTCCCAGCCACCGGGTCGTCCGCGCCGAGGAAGCTTTCCGGGCCGAGGGGGCCGACTGCGCCACCGGAGTCGGCTGCGCGGGGGGTGGTCCCGAAACGCTGCACGAGGCGAGCGCGATGCAGGCCGTCCAGACGAAAGCAGTCGGCGCAAGCCGTTTGAGCATCGGCGACATGATGTTCCCCTCGTTGTACAGTACACAGCGCGACACGCCGCCGCCGCTGTGATCCCCACGGACATGGTAGCGATAGCACGCCGCTGAGACAACCAAGCGCGGATGGAATACACGGCGGCTAAACGTGAAGTCACGCACAGCGCCGCGATGAATTGACACTGCGGAATTGATAACGCTACCATCGCCGCACTCGCAACGACGGGAGCAGACCCCTGTACCTAGGTATTGATATCGGCACTTCCAGCGTGAAGGCGGTGCTGCTCGATGAGCACGGCGCGATCGCCGCGCAGACATCCGCGGGCCTGCAGGTGAGCCGACCCGCGCCGGGATTCTCGGAGCAGGATCCACAGCACTGGTGGCAGGCTACGGTGCGCGCCGTGCAGGCCGTGCCCCAGGGCGTGCGCGCCGCGATCCGCGCGGTGGGCCTGTCCGGACAGATGCACGGCGCGACGCTGCTCGATGCGCATGACCGCCCGCTGCGCCCGGCGATCCTCTGGAACGACGGTCGGTCGGCCGAAGAATGCATCGAGCTCGAACGGCGCGAGCCCGCCGCGCGCAGCATCACCGGAAATATCATGATGCCGGGCTTCACCGCGCCGAAGCTGCTGTGGGTTGCGCGGCACGAGCCCGACGTGTTCCGGCGCACGGCGCACGTGCTGCTGCCGAAGGATTACGTCCGGCTGTGCCTGACGGGCGAACACGTCAGCGACATGTCCGATGCGGCCGGCACCGGCTGGCTGGATGTCGGGCGGCGCGAGTGGTCCGACGCGATGCTCGCGGCGACCGACCTCAGCCGTTCGCACATGCCGCGCCTGGTCGAAGGCTCGAGCGCGTCGGCATCGCTCACGGCCGAGGCCGCCGAGGAGCTCGGCGTGCCCCGGGTCATCGTGGCCGGCGGCGGCGGTGACAACGCCGCAAGCGCCGTGGGCCTCGGCGTGGTGCGCCCCGGACAGGCATTTCTGTCGCTCGGGACCTCGGGCGTCCTGTTCGTGGTGACGGATCGATTCCGTCCCAACCCGGAGCGTGCCGCGCACGCGTTCTGTCATTGTCTGCCCGAGCGCTGGCACCAGATGTCGGTGATGTTGAGCGCCGCCAATACCCTCGACTGGATCGCGCAGATCGTCGGGGAAACCGACCTCGGCAAGCTGGCCGCCGGCGCCGAGTCGCACGGACTGACCCGGCACTCGCCGCTGTTCCTGCCCTATCTCACCGGCGAGCGTACGCCGCACAACGACCCGCACGCGCGCGGCGTGTTCTTCGGCCTGCGGCCGGACACGGCGCGGGCGGAGCTGACTGCCGCGGTGCTCGAGGGAGTCGCCTTTGCATTCGCCGACGGACTGGACGTGCTGACCGAAAAGAGTGATCAGGTGGGGGAGATCAGCGTCACCGGCGGCGGCGCGCGTGTGCCGTACTGGGGTCGGTTGATCGCCGCCGCGGTGCGCCGGCCACTGACCTATCGCCAAGGCGGGGAGGTCGGGGCGGCGTTGGGCGCGGCACGACTGGCGCGGTTGGCTGTGGGTGACGGCAGCGAAGCGGAAGTATGCGCCGCGCCGCCGGTCGCGCGGGTCGTGTATCCGGACGCGGCACTGTCGGCGCTGCTGTCGAGCCGGCGGCGCGTGTTTCAGCGCTTGTACCGGGATCTGAAGGGCGCGTTCGCCGAGTTCGCCTGAGCGCGCGCACGCCCCCGCCCGCCAACCCCCGCCGGCGACCCCCGTTGGCCCCGGGGGAGGTGGGGCGTTGGGGGATCACCGGCGGGTTAGAAGACCGACCCGCGCCTGCGCGGGGTCAACTCGCCAGCCGCGACGTTGTGGTCTCGGGGTGCGCGGGTGCCTCCGCCGCGCTCACGGGCACCGCCGGTCCGACCACGTGCCGCAGGCATGGGGTCCGGTCACTTGCAGCGTCGCGCGTTTGAGGTCCACCGAGTCCGGGCCCACCAGCACGTGCACCGTGCCCGGTTCGACGACGTGCCGCATGTACTGGTTCCAGATCGCGAAATCCTTCGGCCGAAGCGTGAAGCGCACCTGTTGCGCCGCGCCCGGCGCGAGCCACACGCGCTTGAAGCCTTTCAGCTCCCGGGTGGGCTCGGCCACCGAGGTGACCAGCTGATGCACGTACATCTGTACGACCTCGCTGCCGGCCACCGTGCCGGTGTTGCGCACATTGACCGTCACAGTCACCGCGCCGCCCGGGGCCAGTGTCGGCGATGAGAGGTGGGGCGCCCCGATCCGGAACGTGGTGTAGGACAGGCCATAACCGAACGGGAACAGCGGCGAATTGTTGGCGAACAGATAGCCGCGGTGCGCGCTCGGCTCCTCATCGTAGTTGTACCGCACCATGCCGACCGAGCGCGGAATGGTCACCGGTAGCTTTCCGCCCGGATCGGTCTTGCCGAACAGGACGTCGGCCATGGCGGTGCCGCCTTCCTGACCCAGCTCCCAGCCTTCGATCAGAGCATCGGTCTTCTTGAGTATGCGGTTCACGGTGACCGGACAGCCGTTGATCAGAACGGTGACCACCGGTTTGCCGAGGGCGAAGATCGCGCTCGCCAGCCGGTTCTGATCGGCGACCATCTTCAGGCTGTCGCGATCGCCGAGGTGGTAGGTGGCCCAGCCTTCGCGGCACAGCGCGGTGCTCGCGCCGAGCACCAGCACGACCGCATCGGCCCGGCGGGCGACGGCGACGGCCTGGCGGATGCGCGGAAGGTTTTTTGCAGTCGGTTCCAGGAC
>JAJZZR010000095.1 GCA_021797465.1 Pseudomonadota bacterium
ATCTTCTCTATTTGTTATGCGCCGGCGCATAGCTCCTGACCTGCACCGGCGCTCAGTTGGGTCTCGCCGCGGCCAGCCAGCCCGAGAGAACCCGCGCCGCGGGGATCACGCCTGCCGCTCCGCGGGGTTCTGGGGCCGGTTGCCGGATGCTCGAGAGGGAGCCTGCAGGGAGCCCGTGATCCCCTCCCCTATCCACTGGAGTCCTCGTTCCGAGGCCTGTAGCTGGGGCGCTGCCGCTTCTCCCGGAGAGGTTCACCGCCCAGTTCGGCGGCATGCGATGCGGTCGCGACCAGGCGCCCTCGCGAACCTTTTTCAGCGCGATGTGGATCGCGTGCAGTGCCGGGAACTTCGCGAGATCGCCCTCTTCCGCGGACCACACGATCTGACGGCACAGCTCATCGACGTCGGTGCTCCCGCGGGCGGTCTGCAGGCCGCGCCGTAGGCGAGCGAGCTCAAGTATCGAGAGTCGGCGGCGCGGTCGTGGTGAGTCTGCAGCGGTACTCAGGCAGGGCGCTCGTGCTGGGGTAGCCTGCGGCTGCGGACGGGCGAGAATGGCGAGCAGCTGCAGCACGGTGCGCTGCTCTTCGGCGGCGAGCGCCGAGTCCGTATCGAACGCCATCGTGGCGGCGTGCTGCGAGAGGGCTTGGTCGTACTGGGCGCGTTCAGTCTTGGACATGCGCCCGAGGAGGGCAGCCTGAGCTCGTATGCGCTCCCGGCCGGAGAGGCCGACAAAGGGATCCGGCAACGCCACGCGTGGCGCAGGGGCATGGGCCGGATCGCTCGAGGGGGGCTCAGGTGGGCGAGTGTCCTCGGGTACGAGCGGCGCGCTCGAGGCCGGAGGTCTGCGGCGGTTCGGGTAGCGGTCAAGCCCGCGGACGAGATCGGTCGGCAGGCGGAATTCAGTCACCGCGACGGCCTGCTGGTGGGGGCGGGCGCTGTCGCGTCCGGGATCGGCGCGGCGCAGCAGTCCGAGCCGGATGAGCAGCTGGTAGGAGCGGGTGACCGTAGAGGTGCTGAGCTTGCAGCGCGACGCGACGGCCGCAAGCGGGATCTCCGAACAGTGATCTCCGGCGATCATCCCGGCCTTCAGGTGAGTCAGCAATACCAGAATGGCCGCCGCCGGTAGCCGCTTCTCAGCGATCACATCGAACAGCGGATCCGGCAAGTGAGTGTAGAACTTGTCCTGGACCAGCACGTCGCGTGGGTCTCGATTGCAATGCTTGGGCACAAAACCTCCCCTCAGCGGTGAAGCTGATTTGCGAAAAGTCGAGGGAATTGCCGGGTCGAGCTTGACCCGATGCGGTTTCGCGCCTAACCTTGAAAGTGCTAGGTTTCTGAGGTTATGGCGGTTTACCGCTCAATCCCTGAAATTGTGAAAAGCCCCGCCAAAAGCGGGGCTTTTCATTTGGGCGGGTCGGACATGACGCTACTCCTGGGTGGCTGAGAAGGAAGAAGAGGGCGGAAATTGGCGGTCCGGCCCAAAAGGCTGATTTTCCGAACCCCAGATGCGCGAAACCCCGGTCGAACCGGGGTTTGGTGGAGCGGATGAGCTCGTGACGCTGAGCGAGTCCTACGCGTAGGACTACGTACAAGCAGTGGTGGCGGAGGATGCCTGAGTCCTACGCGTAGGACTTGCTGCTGGCCGCTCATTTCGCACCCCCTCGGCGGCCCAGCTTGGACTGAAGACGCTTGGTGAGCAGGTCTTTGATCTCCTCGGAGAGCGCCTTTGCCGTATCCGGGTCGACATGCTTGCCGAAGCGGATGGCAATTCGTTCCTTTCGCAGGGAATAGGCAAAAGCGGTCCGACCATCGATCTTGACCGTCTCGGACTGCGAACCCGTCTCCTTCGGCTTACGAGCGGACGCAGCGTCGATAAGCTGTCGCAAGACAATTTCCGGTGCGGGCCGATCGGGCCGCTTGGCGAGCTTTCGAGCAACCGCGATCACCGCGGCCTCGTTTGCCTTGAGTGCCGGGGCCAGCATGTACACCCAGCGCACTGCGATGACTCGCGGGTCGCCAAACGCCTCGAGGATCGGTTGCGGCAACCCTGCGGTCTGAAGATAGGAGGATACCGATTGCTTGCTTAGGCCGGTGGCCTCGGCGATCGACTGCTGATCAGGGAAGATCCCGCCCTCGAGCCAGTTACGAAACATGGCCCCCAACTCGTACGCCGAGAGGTCCTTTCGTGCTGCATTCTCGAGATACATGTGCAGCGCGAGCGTTGTGAGATCCTGTGCGGCCGAATCGAGTACCGCCCGGATCTTGAACGGGCATTCCCGATCCAGTTGCAAGGCCGCCTCATGGCGTCGGTGCCCGTAGACAACCTCGTAATCATGCTCTGGGTCGCCTGTAACCGCTCGCACTGAGATGGGCATGATCTGCCCATCCCGAATGAGGCTTGTTTTGAGGGCGCTGAAGTCCTCGTCGCTTTCGATGAGGCTGAGTTCGTGCCGGTTGGCCTGAGCACTCCGCCGAATGCGCTTCGGATCGAGCGATAGGATGACACCGCCCTCACGCCGTTCCTTCTCGAGCACCTCAACGCGTGCGGCAAAGCCCTGGGTCATCTGCTCCCCGACCTGCCCGATGAACGTGCGCGCAGGTCGAGCAGCACCCGGGGGAACCTCCGCAGCGGCTCCTTGCTGCTGCAATGAGCTGAGAACTCGTCTGGCGATGTCCTCACGCTTGCTCACGCGCGCCCCCCACGGATACGAGCGGTCTTGCTGTCCATCGCCGCCTTGGACGGCCACTGCGCGCGAACGACCGCTTCGATTTCTCCGTTCACGCCATTGAGATACTCAATCGCTCTCGCGAGGGTACGGCGATCGCCCTCGTACCGCTCGATTTCATAGGCGGTCTTAATGTCCGCGCCAATCTTGAGGATCGTCGTCAGGCTCATGGTATTCACCAGCACGCGTTTGGCGAATGCCGCACGCAGCCAGTCATGAATCGCAACGTGATTCGGATTGTTCGCTTCGTACTTCGAGATCAACAGTCCCAGAAAATCGAAGCGCTTCGGCGCAGCCTCGTTCAGATCCGTGGTTCGGACCAGTTCGGTGAGCAGCTGAAAGAAGCTCACCGACGAAGCGAAGTCCATCAGCGCAGGCGGTACCGGCATCACGATGCCGCTTGCGGCGAAAATCGCATTCGTCGTGAGAAAGGAAAGGGAAGGGGGCGTATCAAGGATAATGACGTCGTATCGGTCGCTCACCGTCGCGATGCCATCCGAGAGCACGCGGTAGAACCGCATGTTAGGCTCGGTGTTCTGGCGGCTTGCGAGGGCGAATTCAGCCCCATAGAGATGCAGATTGGCGCCAATGAGATCGAGCCCGTGCCAGTACGTCGGTCGAATCGCGGTCGCCAGTGTCCCGGTCCACTCCGGATTGGGTTCGCTTAACCCGGGCCCACGAAGCCAGGGCGCAAGCGTCTGCTCCATCTCTACATCAGCATCCGGGCGCAGACCGAACAGTGTGGTGAGACTGCCTTGCGCGTCGACATCGATCATCAGCGTCCGATAGCCCCGCAAGGCGAAATACTGCCCGAGATGAATGGCCGTGGAGGTCTTGCTCACGCCACCTTTGAAATTAGCGACAGCAATCGTGACAGGCGGGTCTGATGCAGCTCGCCATGGCAGTAGGCCGAGTATTTCCTGGATTTTGTGTATTTCCTCGAGAGTAAATAGCCGGCGCCGAGTCGCGTTGCGCTCTCCCCCTGGCAGTTTCCCCTCGTCGATTCCGCGCTCGAGCGTTTTGCGAGATACTCGCAGGAGTTCGGCGACTTCACCAAGATTCCACTTGCGAAGGACCTTGCGCTGCTCCGGCTCGATCGCTGCCTTAACAGCGATTTCCAGGATCTTCGCCGCGGCCTCCGCCATCTTTTCAATGTCGTCGGCGTCAGCAGGAGGGATGCGGCGAGTCGGGTCCGCGGCAGCAGACAGGGACTCCGCCGTCACTGGCTCAGGATCGGCAGCCATTGACGTACTACTATTGGCCATGACGGTTGCATATTGGCCTGCGTATCATATCATGCATGTCGCATGAACAACAACCGAAGTAAGACTCGATGCGACATGGAACGGACTGTACGTCGGAGCAGGGTTCCTAGAGGTGTCGGGGTAACCGAGAGGGTATCTCAAGGCATAGGGTCTTGGCTCGCACCATTAGGCCGCAGCGCATTGTCCGTACATTGTACGGATGCTAGGCTACGCCCTTGACGATGCGAGGAGAGTCCAATGCAGAATTCAACAAAGCGCCGTAACGAGCGGCTTGAACTGCGGCTTACGCCGGCAGCGAAAGCGATGCTGAGACGAGCTGCGGAAGTCGAGAATAAGACGATCAGCTCATTCGTACTCGACAAGGGTCTCGAGGCCGCAGCGGCGTCCCTCGCGGATCGGCACGAATTTCGGCTCGACCCGAAGCACTACGATGCCTTTCTCGCGGCACTCGATGCGCCGGCAAGACCCCGGCCGCGTCTCGAGAAGCTGCTCACGAGCCGCAGCGCTCTTGAGTGAGCGAGTACGGCTCGATAGAGAAACTGCGACGCGAGCACATTCTCGAGCGCTTCGATTGTGGCAAAGAGGCGCTGAACGATTTCCTCAAGCGCAGGGCCTGGATTAACCAACAGGTCAACAGCGCACAAACGTACGTTCTGGCGCGAAATTTCGTGGTGTCCGGCTACTACAGTCTCACCGCAGGAGCAATCACTCACGAGGCAGCGACCGAACGAGTGAACAAGGGACTCGCCCGACACCCGATTCCCGTGATTCTGCTCGCGCGACTCGCGGTCGATCGCTCACTGCAGGGCAGGGGAGTAGGTCCGGCGTTACTGAAAGACGCACTGCTGCGGGCCGCCGGCGCGGCGGATACGATTGGAGCGCGCGCAGTACTTGTCCATGCAAAAGACGACGCAGCAAAGGGGTTTTACGAGCACTACGACTTCGAGCCGAGTCCGAGCGATCCGTATCACCTGTTCCTCATCATGAAGGACGTGAAGCGACTCATTGAACGATAGAACGTGCGACGCCGCCGTCGCGTAGAATGAGCGCCTTATCGCGACCCCCCTGAGTAACGGAGCAGTCGCTGGAATTTCGCGGTAGGCATCAACGAGGAGTCTGCGCTGCGGATTCGATCGAGGACTTGTCCTAATCCGTAGACAGTCCCAAGTTCCGTATCGCCCGCCACAGCGGAGACGACATCCAGCATTTTTGCTGGGGCGGAGGTAAATACCACCTCAGGTGCAGTGCTGAGGGAAGCGATCGTCCTATGAATGTGGCGAATATCGGCGCGGATGAATGGAAGTACCGCATCGGCCGCGAGCGGAAAGGCCTCCTCACTGGCCCGCAGAAGATGCACGAGTGCGAATGTCGCGGGGGGGGGGGGGGGGGGCCGGTTGCCCGCCGCCCACCCGCGCCCCGCCCCCCCCCCCGGCGGCGGTTTATTGCCGCGGGGGGGGGGGTT
>JAJZZR010000269.1 GCA_021797465.1 Pseudomonadota bacterium
CAGGCGGCGAGCGCATGCAAGCGCATCCGCCAGTTGTCGGTGGCGGCGCTGCTGGCGGAGACCATCCGCCGCATCCGCGACGAGGAGTCGGTGTCCTCGCTGTATGTCGACTGAAGGGGTTTGCTGAGGTTTTTGGTGCGCTGCGGCCTGGTCGCGGGTCGCGGCGCGTTGTCAGTGTAGATTGGAGAACATCATGCGTATTTCATTCAGCTTCGGCGCCGAGCCGCGCGAGGCGCAAGGCAAAGGTGCGAGCCGCCGCCTGCGTCGCACGAACAAGGTTCCGGCGATTCTGTACGGTGGTCACGCGGAGGCGGAGTCCCTCGCGCTCGAGCATCACAAGCTGCTCACGGTCGTGGCGGACGAGCGCTTTTACTCTTCGATCGTGCAGCTCAAGATCGGTGAGCGGACGCAGGAGGCCATCGTCAAGGATGTGCAGATGCATCCGGCGAAAAATCAGATCGTCCACGTCGATCTGCAGCGGGTGACCGAAAACGAGCCGATCCGCCTGCACGTGCCGATCCACTTCGCCGGCGAGGCGGGCAGCCCGGGCGTCAAGACCCAGGGTGGGGTCGTATCGCACATGCTCACCGATGTTGAGATCATTTGTCTGCCGAAGGACCTGCCCGAGTACCTGGAGCTGGATCTCTCGCAGATGAATATCAACGACACGAAGTTTCTGGCGGATATTCCGCTGCCCTCCGGCGTGACCATTCCGCACCTTGCGTATCGCAACGCTCCGGTGGTCTCGATCCACAACCCGCGTGTCGCCGAGGTGGAGCCGGTTGCGGAAGCGGCGGCGGCGCCTGCCGAAGGTGCGGCTGCGGTGGCGGGAACGCCGACGGCGGCTCCGGCAGAAGCGGCTCCTGCGGAAGCGGGCAAGACCGGACAGAAGAAGGAAGGCGGCAAGAAGTAACTTCGGCGCATGGCGGGAACGCCGCTCAAGCTTGTGGTGGGGCTCGGCAATCCGGGCCCCACTTACGCCAACACCCGGCACAACGCGGGCTTCGCGTTCGTCGATGAGCTCGCCCGGCGCGCTGGAGCGGCGCTGAGGCGTGAGTCGCGTCATCAGGGCGAGCTCGGCCGGGCGGTCATCGCGGGGCACGAGCTGTGGCTGCTGAAGCCGCTGACATACATGAACCTGAGCGGTACGTCCGTTCAGAGTGTGGCGAGCTTCTACAGAATCTCGCCGGCCGCGATGCTGGTGGCGCACGATGAGCTCGATTTCCCGCCGGGTGTCGTACGTCTCAAGGAGGGCGGAGGCGCCGGCGGGCACAATGGTTTGCGCGATATCATCGCGCGTCTCGGCGAGTCTTTCTGGCGGCTGCGGATCGGTATCGGGCATCCGCTCGATCGCGCCACAGTGATGAATTATGTGCTCGGGCGGCCGAGCGCGCCGGAGGCCGGATTGATCGGCGAGGCGGTCTGCGCGGCGGCCGATGCGCTGCCGGAGTTGCTCGACGAGGGCGCGCAGAAGGCGATGAACCGGCTGCACTCGCGCGCCGTACCCGAATAGTCCGCCGTTCCGGCCGTCGGCCGGAAGGCTCGGAGGATCAGTCATGTCTATCCGTTGCGGCATCGTCGGATTGCCGAATGTCGGCAAGTCGACCCTGTTCAACGCGCTCACTCAAGCGCAGAACGCGGCGGCGGCCAACTACCCTTTCTGCACCATCGACCCGAACGTGGGCATGGTGCCGGTCCCTGACAGTCGGCTCGAGACGCTGGCCTCCATCGTCAATCCCCAGCGGATCGTGCCGGCCACCGTGGAATTCGTCGACATCGCCGGACTGGTGGCAGGCGCCTCCAAAGGCGAGGGTCTGGGCAATCAGTTCCTCTCGCACATTCGCGAGGTCGACGCAATCGCGCACGTGGTGCGCTGCTTCGAGAGTTCGGACATAGTTCATGTGGCGGGTCGAATCGATCCATCGAGTGACATGGAGGTGATCGACACCGAGCTCGCGCTGGCTGATCTGGCGACGGTGGATAAGGGCCTGGAGCGCGCCGCGAAGGCGTCCAAGGGGGGCGACAAGGAGGCGCTGCGCAAGAAGGCCCTGCTCGAGCGGGTCAAGGCGCATCTGGACCAGGTGAAGCCGGTCCGAGCGATGCAGCTGTCGGCCGAGGATCGGCGCGATCTGCGCGAGCTGCAACTGCTGACGGCCAAGCCGGTGATGTACGTGGCGAACGTGATCGAAGGCGGATTCAAGAACAATCCGCTGCTCGCGGCGGTCGAAAGGCGCGCCGTCGGCGAAGGCGCGGTGACGGTGGCGGTCTGCGCGTCCATCGAAGCCGAGATCGCGCAGCTCGAGGCGGCCGACCGGACCGCATTTCTCGCCGAGCTCGGACTGGAGGAGCCGGGCCTCGACCGCGTGATCCGGGCCGGCTATCGGCTGCTGGGCTTGCAGACCTTCTTTACCGCCGGGGAGAAGGAGGTCCGGGCATGGACCGTGCCGATTGGCGCCACGGCTCCGCAGGCCGCCGGCGTGATTCACACGGATTTCGAACACGGATTCATCCGGGCGGAGGTGATCGGCTATACCGATTACGTCGCCTGCCGCGGCGAAGCGGGCGCCCGAGAGGCGGGCAAGCTACGCCTGGAGGGTAAGGAATACGTGATGCAGGAAGGGGACGTGGTGCACTTCCGCTTCAATGTGTAGCGGTTGACACCCCGTCCGCGCCGCACCGACAATGCGCCCCCTCGTGGCGACGG
Organism: Pseudomonadota bacterium; assembly: GCA_021797465.1. Taxonomy (GTDB): domain Bacteria; phylum Pseudomonadota; class Gammaproteobacteria; order Steroidobacterales; family Steroidobacteraceae; genus 13-2-20CM-66-19. Next base: position 2,705 of record JAJZZR010000269.1, read on the forward strand.
CAGCCCCGTCGTTCCGGGGAGCAACGTCCGAAGAGCACGTGGAAAGGTAGCTCAGCTGGTTAGAGCACGGCACTCATAATGCCGGGGTCGAGGGTTCGAGTCCCTCCCTTTCCACCAACAAATCAAAGAGATGCGGAGTAAGTCCTCGCGGCATTATTCTCCGTAAGTGCCTGGTAAGTGCAAGTGGTGACGAGGTTGACGTCGCGAGAATTGCCGACGTAGCCGAATCGCTGCATATACCTGTGTCCGCCCCTGATCCGTTCGCCAGCAGAGATCTTCGATCTGCTCCGCGGCATTTTTGTGTGCGGGTTTGGGGCTCTCGATATCAAACAGTGTAGCTCGCGCGATCGGCAGCAGTCGGCCATGAATGGACAATCGTCATGGGCGGTCACTTGACCGCACAGCCGCCGTTGGCGGGACTCCTTGGAATCGCTATGGCGATGGCTTCAGAGAGCTCAGACGCGGATCGAATGAGAAGCGTTGCGGTTCGCCGATTTCGAGCCTGGCGAAGTTCGGGTGACGGGGATTCAGCAGGTAATTGAACTCACCTTTTACGACGGCACTCGGTACTCGTAGCACAACGGAACGCGCTTCTACGATCCAGCGTGAGCCAAACTCCCGGGTGGAAGGTGGCGCGGGCAGTAGGCGCCAATCCTCCGGCAGGGAGTGCGCGGTCTCGATGAGCGGCTCATCGATGCGGACGGGGATCGTCGCCCACTTGATGGCGGCAAGCACCTGCGTGTCCTCGCCATGTACGAGCACCTCCAGCGCGGCGAGCGAGCGGCTCTCAGCGGTATAGACGACCGCGACACCCGGTCCGTTCCAGCGCCCGGGGTTCTGTGCGGCGCCGCGACCATCGAACGCACCGGCGAGGCGCGAGTGCTTGCAGATGCGCCAAGCCGTAATCAGGCGAAGATTCCGTGCTCGATGCGCCCGAGGACTCGTTCTACCTCTCGCGCGCCAGGCTCCGTCGCGGCCACTTGCAGCGGTGTCTGGCCGCCGAGCTCGCGTAGGGGTCGTTTCAGCCACTCTCGCGCGTGTTCTTCGCTTTCGAGGACCGCTGTAGCAAGCGAGATGATTCGCATCAGGCGTGCGACGCGCTCGGACTCATCGGGCTTGAGCCGCGCGTGTGCCTTGAGACGTCGTTCAAGCGTCTTCTGGTTAATGTTGACAATCGAGCCGACCATTGCCGGTCTGAGACCGAGGAACGCGCCCACGCGTCGCAGTACCACCGCGGGCAGGCCGGCGAGGATGAGTGCCGCCATCTCGAGGTCGTTCTCGAGCGGATAGGACTTGAAGACCGCGATAGTCATATGTCCATTCTATGCAGACAAATGTCCAAACGCAAGTACGCTCACTTCCACACAGGCCGCACAGCGGCCGCTCGGAGGTTTGCGTCTCCCATCTAATCACCCGTGCGGCCGGTGGGCTTCAGTGACCGGTCAGGGTCGTGAACTGGCGTCGGCAAAGCCGAGCCCGGAAGAGATTCAATCTTCGTTCAACGCAAGCGCAAACGAGACGGCAGCTGCTGCCTGTCTCATCTTGTGCCGCGACAATCGGGCTATGCGGTCGCCAATCTGTCCCTTGGGTACGGTCTGAAGGGTGTCGAAGTTCGCCGCGCAGGTGTGCGGAAGTCCGTCTTCTTCGGTCAGTACCACTTCGGTCGGGATGCTTCGGATCGTCGATGTGATCGGCGCAATGGTGACGGAGTTCAGGGCCGTGATTGCAGAATCTCGGGTGAGAATCAGCACGGGGCGCTTCTTGTCGGGCGTCCTGAACGTGTACCAGCAGACGTCGCCTCGGTTCACTGAGCACCCCAGTCCTGTTCGTTCAGCCAGACGTCGAACTCCCCAGGGACCACAGGATGGCGAGCATAGCCCTGTGCGTGACGCGCCTCCTCGTCTCGAAGGCGCTGATGGCGAATCTCGGCTTCAAGGGCGTGCCGGATGAAGGCAGAACGCGTAGTTTTCCTTTCGCGGCTCATCTTGTCGACCAGCTTGAGGAGCTGATCATCAATCGTCATCTGAATCGTCTTCATGGCTGTGGATTGTACTGTGGAGTACAATCCACATTTTACTCCACATAGGCCGCCAGTACAGCATCCAGCGAATGGCCCTCTGTAGGCCTCATAATGCCGGGGTCGAGGGTTCGAGTCCCTCCCTTTCCACCAGAGTTTTCAGGATCGTTCCGACCCCATCGGTAACGGATTATTCCGGTCCCCTATGCCAGGGTAGTTGTCGATAGGTGGACTCACTGCGAAAGCCGAGCTCGCCGGCCTGAAGTTTCGTGGCGAGGGCATCCCTCCGAACTCAGCCTTGTGAACATCAAAGCGCGACCCTGGTAGCCGCTGTTCGCCGTCAGGTCATGAGAAGGTCCAGCCGCTGCCGGCCTTCCAGTGCTGCGCGAGTTTTTCCCCGCGGGCAAGCGATCGGAGCGCTGGTATTACGAAGACCTTGAGATCCTCGATGATCTTATCGAACGCGTCGCTGAGGTCATTCTCGCCCATCTTTCGGGCGAAGGCATTCCACTGGACACGATGTCCTGCAGCGAAGTGCGCTGTGAGAGCCTCGAACTCTTCGCCCGGCACGGGCCCTCGCATTGCCTCATTAAAAATGTTACCAGCTGGGGTCGTTGCCTCACGTAAAATGCTACCTACAGCATGAGCTGTACCATGGAGACCTGCATGATCCGAGGATGTGTCCGTGGGCACCACGATA
>JAJZZR010000184.1 GCA_021797465.1 Pseudomonadota bacterium
CCGATCGTCTCCAGAACCCACTTCCTGCCTCCCTCGACCGTGATGGGCGATGGCCGAAAGGCTATGCGCCCCTTCCCGATGGCGCCACCGGCATCCTCTGCGGGAGGTCGCTCGCTTCGGGGCGACCCTCGATCACCTTGATCACACGGGATACGCGCTCATCGGGCACACGAAACGCAACAACTGCGCCATCCGCTCGGGGCAATCCGATCCCTGGAAGCGCTCGAACAGGCTCACGGGCAGACCCGTGGCCGGCAGCGGCGGCATGAAGCGCGCGCGGACCGACTGCCAGAACCGTGTCTGTTGGAAATCCTTCCGCCACCAGGCCCGCCAGCGTAAGAGCGTGCGCGCGGGCACCTTGAGTCCGTCGCGTACCGACGCCGCGGCATGACCACCCGCCGGCGAGACCAGCATCAACATGACCGCCACGTACACCCGCCGGCCCAGGAAGCGCACCGAGGCCGGGGTCGTGCGGGTTGCGCACCGCCCGCAGGTGAAGCTCAGGCGCCGCGAATACTCTTCCCGCACCGTAGCCGGGCAACCCCGCGGCTTGCGCGGGAAATCCGCCACGTGCAGCGGCCCCGCGCACCGAGGGCAGCACCCCTTGCGCGCCTCCTCGGCCAGTTCGGCATCGATATGGGAGAGAAAACGAAAAAAAGCGGGATCGTGAAGCAAAGCGTGGCACACTGGTGGGGTCTCCTTGGTCTCGTAACCGGAGACTCCCCCGAAGGGGTCTTGGCGATCAAGATCTCTGAGGGGGATCCCCCCCTGTCCATCACCAAACGTGACCACCACGAACCGAAAACCCATCAAATACGATGACCGTGCTCAAGGGGTGGCTTTTGGCCGACCAACTTGCCTTTGTTCCATGGTTCTCGAGTGTGATTGGATTCCATGTCAGACTCCTTCGTCGATGATAGGAGCCTGATTGTGCTGCCAAGCCGCGGACGGCCGCTTTCAGGGGGCTAATTGGATGCGTGCAATCGGCCAGGAGCGGTCGCTGGTCACCACGGGCAACTTCCGGGCATCTCGCCGGCTGTGGTTGGCCGCTGGCGCCGCAGGAGAAGGGCGGTGGCCGTCAGAAGGTTAGCGACCGGAGCCTATGAAACCGTTGTTCCTGGGTTGTTCTGATAACTTGACAGGCGCTGCAAATTCGGCGACACTTCCGTGCGGAACAACACTGGAACAACGGCGTGCACCATGCCCGAAGCCTTCTACACCGCTAACCTGAGCCGGACGCAGGGCCGCAGCACCTGGGCCATCATCTTCCGGCACCCCAAGCGCACGGACCCAACGACAGGCAAGGAAGGTCTGCGAGTACGCCAAAGCTTGAAGACCGACGACGACCACGAGGCTGCCAAGCTGCGGGACGACATGAACGTCCTGCTCGCGAGCCCTCATCTGTGGGACCTCGGGGCGCGCGAGCAGGCCCTCGCCACACTCGATCCCCGTGTCGTGGACATCTTCTACTACAAGCTTGGAGGTGGCGAGACTGACTTCCTGAGCTTGCGCGAGACAGTTATCGCCATGCCTTCGGCGCAGACGAGCGAGTACCGGCGGGCCTTGATGCTCGGCACGACCGGCGCGGGGAAGACGACGCTGCTGCGCCAGATCATCGGCACGGACCCGGCCCGCGAGCGCTTCCCCTCTACCTCCACCGCCAAGACGACGGTTCATGAGACCGAGATCATCCTCGCCGAAGGCCCCTTCCTGGCTGTCGTGACATTCTTCCCGATGGAGGACGTGCGCGAGCACCTGAAGGAATGCGCATCGGCGGCGGTCCTCGCCGCCTATCGCGGAGAGCCGGAAGGCGAGCAGATGCGCCGCCTCCTCACCCATGTCAACCAGCGCTTCCGCTTCAACTACGTGCTTGGCAACGGGCCGGTCAGGGAGGTCAGCGATTTCGACGATGAGCCGGGGGTCGAGGCCACCACGGAAGCCAGCGAGATAATGAAGCGCACTAACGAGGTTCTCGCGCAGGCACTCGCAGCGCTGCAGGCAGTCGCCGCCCAGCACGGCGAGGCGCTGCGGCGGGAGCTCAACGCGACGGAGGAAAATGACCAGCGCGTTATCGACGAACTGTTCGAGGAAGGGCTGGACAACCGGACGCGCGACGACGAGGCCTTCCAACAGGTCGTGGATACGCTGATGGACGAGATCGAGGGGCGCTTCGCCGCGCTCGATGGCAAGATGCAGAAGACCAAGGTCGGCTGGCCGATGAGCTGGACGTGGGAGACGGAAGACCGGGATGCTTTCATCCGCACACTGGCCCGCTTCTCGTCGAACTATGCCCCGCTCTTCGGCACCCTACTGACGCCGCTGGTGAATGGGGTCCGCGTCGCTGGGCCGTTCCATCCGACATGGAGCGGCGACGTGCCGAAACTCGTTCTGCTTGACGGTGAAGGCCTGGGCCACACGCCACGCTCGATGTCCACGATTTCGACGGCGCTCGCAAGGCGCATCGAGATGGTCGATGCCGTGATCCTGGTCGATAACGCGACACAGCCGATGCTGGCTGCTCCGGAGGCGGCGATGAAGGAACTAGTGTCCTCGGGCATCGCGCCGAAGCTGATCTTCGTGTTTACGCATTTCGATCAAGTCGGCGGCGACAACCTGCCGACCCCGGCAGCGTGCGTCCACCATGTCCTGGCCTCCGCAGAGAACGTCCTTTCCTCGATCGGCGAAGACCTCGGGCCGTTCGCCGAAAGGGCACTGCGCGCCCGCCTGAGCACAGCGCGGGTCTTTCTCTCCGGGATCGACGCGAAGCTGGATGTCGCCTCCACCGACGGGCAGCGGACGATCAAGCAGATCGGCAAGCTGCTGGAGATGGTGGACGGCATCATCGCGCGGCCCAAGCCTGCCGACTCGCGCCCCTTCTATGACCGCATGAAACTGGGCATCGCGGTCGAGCGCGCCGCGGAGATCTTCCGCAACGCCTGGCGTCCCCGCCTCGGCCTCACCGTCAAGCAGGGGACCGAGAAAGAACACTGGACACGGGTCAAGGCTCTCAGCCGCCGCCTTGCGACCGGGATCGCCGACGAGTACGACAGCCTCAAGCCCGTTGCGGACCTGAAGCAAGTTCTGCAGCAGCGCCTCTATGTCCTGCTGCAGAGCCCCGTCGGCTGGTCGGGGCCGGAGCCTAGCGACGACGACAAGCAGTACCTCTACAACGCGATTGCGGAGGACCTAAGCCGCAGGCTAATTGACCTCGCCTCGCGGCGCATCCGCACCGAGCGCCTGGCGGAATGGCGAAGCGCGTTCGATGAATCCGGCTACCGCTCGACCTTCCGTCGCGCCGAGTTGATTGGTGGGCAAATCTACGACCGGGCCGCGCCGATCCCCGACGACTCCGCCTCGCCGGACGGCAACGCGTTCCTTCAGGAGGTCGCGGAAGCGACGCGCGAGGCGGCCGAATCCGTCGGAGCGAAACTCCGGTGAGCGACAGGGCGAGCGGCGTTACGGCGACGGAGCGGCTGCTCGCGGAGTTCTGCGAGCGGTCGTTCCTGAAGCTCTGGAGCTATCCGAACCCGTACAAGGATGACGTACACGAGCTGTGCGACCTGCTCGCGGTCTTTGGCAACACCGTGTTCATCTTCTTCGACCGCGAGAACACGCTGCCCGAAATCACGGGCAAGGACCCGCAGGTCCTTTGGGACCGCTGGAAGCGCAACGTCATCGACCGCCAGGTCCGGACCGCTCACGGGGCGGAGCGCTACATCCGCAGTGGCAGACCGATCTTCGTTGATGCGAAGCGGAAGCAACCCTTCCCGATCCCCTTCGACAAAGACAAGGCGGTCATCCACAAAATCATCGTCGCCCATGGCGCAAAAGAGGCTTGCGAGCGGGCATCGGCGCAGAACGTCTATGGCAGCCTGGCCATCACCTACGGCGAGACCAGCGGCGAGCCGACCCAGCCGTTTCACGTCGAGATCGACCGGCACCATCCGGTCCACGTTCTCGATAGCCACAACATGCCCATCGTGCTGCGCGAGTTGGATACGGTCAGCGACTTCAAGGCGTATCTCGACGAGAAGGTCCGCGCCGCCGCGACCTTCGACTATCTGAGTTATTGCGGTGAAGAGGACCTCCTCGGTCACTACCTCTTGAACTACGACACCGCGACACAGCGTCATGTCATCGGGCCGAAGGGGGAAGACAAAGGCAAGGTCAATGGGGTGGTGATCGGCGAGGGCAAGTGGCACGACTTCGTGCAGACTGACCTCTACAAGAACACCAAGAACGAAGACCGGACCTCGTATTTCTGGGACAAGCTGATCCAGAGGACCTGCCAGAACAGCCTCGACGGGACGCTCGGCGGCAACTCCGACATCGCGCGCGGCGAGAGCGCGGTCTACGAGATGGTGAAGGAGCCGCGTTTCATGCGACGGGGCCTATCCGCGAAGATGCTCTCGGCCGTCGAGCGCTTCCCAGACGACGGGAAATTCACGCGCCAAGTGACGTTCCTGCCCTCTTTCGAGCCGAATGTCGGCTACGTGCTTCTGCAGCTGCGTGTACCCGAGGAGTTCCGAGTGATAGCGGACTTCCGCGAGAAGCGCCGGACGCTTCTGGAGATTGCCTGTGGCGCGGCGAAGATCAAGTTCCCGAGCATTGTGAAGGTCATAGGGATCGGCATCGAAGCGCCGAAGTTTTCGGGCGGTACGGTGGCCGAGGATTTCATCCTGATGCATTGTGAGACGTGGTCCGAGGAGACAAAGGCCTACTACGAAGAGTTGAACCGGGAGTGGAGCTTTTTCGGTACGCCCGAGATGCAGGGGTTCAACGACCGCGTCACCCAGTTCGTGCCGCCGCCACGTCTAGCCAAGTCGGCAAAGGCCAGCAAGATCGGGTGCAACGATCTCTGTCCCTGCAGCTCAGGCAAGAAGTTCAGGAAGTGTCACGGGCGGTAGCGACTAACGTCACACAGGACGATGTCTCGTACGCAAGGCTCCCGACACGGTGGCCCGAACGATCTCAAGTCGCGCGCCGCGCCTCCATCGCCCTGAATGCTGACGACCTACAGGGCGACCGTCGGGGCTCGGTACAAATGCTAATGGCCGCTTCGGAGCGATGAATTCGTGGCCGCGGATGTCGCTAATGGGTCGAGAGTGCGCATTCCCGAACCGGAAATGCTGACGTTCAGCATTGGTGAAAGCAAAATGGCTGATATGTGGCCCTGAACAGACGCTCAGGAGAGATCGTGCAGCAGACCGCTTCGGCCGACATTGCGCCACTCACGAACGGCAAATCTTCGGCCAAAGCGGAAAGTCTAATTGTTCATCCCGATAGTCCGCTTCACATAGCATAGCAGACGAAGGTGTCAGCGGAACTGTGGTCTATGCAGTTTTGATTGCTAGGGTTCAACTATTAATCCAA
>JAJZZR010000032.1 GCA_021797465.1 Pseudomonadota bacterium
TACCTTGATCGCCCAGTGTCAGGCTGATGATCAGCCAGGTTGTCCGCTCATCGAAACACTATTCAGCCACACCGATTCAGCTTGACGTGCCGGAGGGCGATGGATGGCTTCATCGACACGGTGATCGAGCATCATGTACGCGGGCATGTCGCAGGATCTTCCGACCCTCGTCGGTTTTTGGCGCCGACGTCGCGTAACTTCTACAGACCGTGTGAAAACCCCTCTGCCGACGATTCCCTGAATTGACGCGCGATGATACAATTTTTCATGGCGCATCTCAGAGGGACGGGCCGTTTGCAGCTTTTGCTTTTGCCCGAGGCGGTGGACGACTATGTAGGGCCGGAGAACCCGGTCCACTTCGTCGAGGCTTTCGTGGACGAGCTCGACCTGGCGGCCATGGGTTTCACCCGCACCGCAGCCAAAGCGACGGGTCGCCCAGGCTATCACCCGGCGGACCTACTGAAGCTCTACATCTATGGCTACCTCAACCGCGTGCGGCGTCGCCGCCTCGTGTGTGGTATTCTTCTTCATGGCGTTGCCTTTCTCAGTGGATTCGACACCCCGAGCCTACAGGCTCAAGGCAGGCAACGCCGCTCCTCCTATTCAACATTCCAAGGGACATCCCCGACAATCATTTTGGAATCGTGAGCACGAATGATCGCACTTATTGTTATCGATGTACAACGGGCGTTTGACGAATGGGAGGCTTCTAGCCAGAGGCGGAACAACCCTGACGCAGCAGTTCGGATAGCCGATTTGCTGGCGGCCTTCAGAGGCAAGGATGCGTCAATCTTCCACATCCGTCACGAGGGTACGAGCCCCAGCTCTTCCTTTGCTCCTGATCAAACAGGTTGTCTTGTGAAGGATGAGGCCCAGGAGAGAGACGGGGAGCCTGTCATCGTGAAGAAAGTAAACAGTGCTTTTATTGGAAATGACTTGGAAGCACGGCTGCACGAGGCTGGTGTCCAAACTGTTGTAATCTGTGATGCTACCACAAACCATTGCGTCGAGACAACAACGCGGATGGCAAGTAATCTTGGCTTCGATACATGGCTGGTCCGTGACGCCACCTGGACTTTCGACCGGATAGGTCCAGACGGTGACAAACACTCGGCCGAGGATATCCATGCGATGACGCTGGCAAATCTCAATGGTGAATTTGCCCGTATCGTATCAGCAGGTGAGGTAATTGCTGCCCTTTAGCTATTTGTCGCACAACTTGTAAAACCTGCGACATCTAGGCAACAGCCCGGCCTGCCTGGTTTTTTATGTCGCATATCTTTGTCGCATGTTGTATTCATTGCGCGACATAATGTGCAACAGGAACGTTCATGAACAAGTCCGCAACCGGCCCCTTGATCGGCTACGCCCGCGTCTCCACGCAGGGCCAGGATCTGGCCCAGCAGCGGGCCACACTGCGGGAGGCTGGCTGCACCCGCATTTTCGAGGAAAAGGTCAGCGGGGCAAAGCGTGACCGGCCAGAATTGGCACGCCTGCTCGATCACCTGCGTGCCGGTGACGTGGTGACGGTCACGCGCCTGGATCGGCTTGCCCGCTCCACGCGCGATCTGCTGGATATTGCCGAGCGTATCAAAGAGGGGTCGTTTGCGGGAGGGGGCGAAATCCTACGCTAAGGCTTTGGCCAACGATATTCACCGGTGAGATTGATGTGCTCCCATCCCAGTGGCGAGACATGGGCCAGCAGATCGGGCGATAGCAGCTTTTCCTCGCGTTCCTGGGTGGCGACGACTTCGCCGAGCTTCATGGTATTCCAGAAGATGATGATCGCGGCGAGCAGATTCATGCCGGCGATCCGGTAGTGTTGGCCTTCCGCTGACCGGTCGCGGATTTCACCCCAACGATGGAAGCTGATGGCCCGTTTCAGCGCGTGATGGGCTTCGCCCTTGTTGAGCCCGATCTGGGCGCGGCGCTGCAGCTCGGCATCTAGAATCCAGTCGATCATGAACAGGGTTCGCTCGACGCGGCCTACCTCGCGTAAGGCCGTTGCAAGTTCATTCTGCCGCGGATAGGAGGCGAGCTTGCGCAGAATCTGGCTGGGCGCGACGCTTCCGGCCGCGATGGTGGCGGCGATCCTCAGGATGTCAGGCCAGTTCCGCTCGATCATGGCCTGGTTGATTTTCCCGCCGATCAAGGCCCGTAATTGCGCCGGCGCGGCCGATGGATTGAACGCATAGAGTCGCTTGGACGGCAGATCCCGGATACGAGGGGCAAACCGGTAGCCGAGAATGGCGCACGCGGCAAAGACATGATCGGTGAAGCCGCCGGTGTCGGCGAACTGCTCGCGGATGTGCCGGCCGGCATCGTTCATGAGCAAGCCGTCGAGGATGTAGGGTGCCTCGCTTGCCGTCGCTGGAATCACCTGGGTCGCGAACGGCGCGTATTGGTCGGAGACGTGGCTGTAAGCCTTCAGGCCCGGTGTATTGCCGTATTTCGCGTTGACCAGGTTCATGGCCTCGCCTTGCTCTGTCGCGGCGAAGAATTGACCGTCGCTCGAAGCCGAAGTGCCCCTGCCCCAGAACTGGGCCAGGGGTAACGCCGCCTGCGCCTCGACCACCATGGCCAGCGCGCGGTCGTAGGCTTCGCCCTCGACATGCCACCGTCCGATGCGGATCAACTCCCAGAAGGTGTGGGTGTTTGTGGCGTCCGCCATCTTGCGCAGGCCGAGGTTGATCCCCTCCGCAAGGATGACGTTCATCAGTCCGATCCGGTCGGCGCAAGGCGCTCCCGTGCGCAAATGGGTGAAGGCTTCGCAGAAACCGGTCGCAGCATCCACTTCCAACAAGAGATCGGTGATGCGCGTGGACGGAATCTCCTTGTAGAGATCGAGCACCAGATCCTCGGCGCCGGTCGGCGCGGCGGCTTCGAGTTTCTCGACATGCAGGACGCCGTTTTCGATGGAACCGCCGGGAATCGTGCCCGCGCGAGCAGCGCGGCCAAGCTCGCGCAACCGGATATCGAGGCGAGCTTGCCGGTCTGCCAGCCATTCCTCCGGCCGCAATGGCACGGCGAGACGGCCGTTTTCGGCCACAGCTTGCGCTGGCACGAGCGCATGCTTCAGATCGCCATAGCGCCGGGATCTGGCCAGCCAGACATCTCCGGACCGGAACGCATCGCGCAGATGGAACAGCACAGCGATCTCCCAGAGGCGGGCGTCGCCAGCCGCCTGGGCGCGAAGATGGCGATGCCATTTCGAACTCGGCCGTAGAAAGGCGGTATGTGCTGCCTTCTTCAAACCGGTGCGCAGGGCCGTCACTGCTTCCAGAAGCGGCTGTGCGACAGGGGCGGCTCGAAGATCGAGCTGGCGCAACATGCGAGGAGCGTATCGGCGGAAACGGTGATAGCCGTCGAGCACATGATTGAGCGGATCGTCCGCGATGGTGGCGGTCAGCCTGGTTGCCATCGCGACAAGGGCCTTGAAGCCGGCCCAGCCCGATTCGCTCGCGATGACATCGCCCAGCGGCTGGCCATCATCCTGTGCATCGACCAACGCACCGCCAATTTCAGCGAAGGATTTCAGGGCGTCGCGCATCGCGTTCGCTTCGTCGGCGACCTTGGCCTGGCAAATCCTTTCCGACGCCCGGTAGAGCCTGCCCACGATCCGGTCGTGGGTTTCCACCACGGCATCGGCAAGCATCGCCTGCCATTCCGACGCACAAACGGCCAGAATCGCAAGCCGCCTGTCCTCCGGGAGATCGCGCATGCCGTCGGCATAATACCGCTCGCCCTGCCTACGTAGACGTGTCACCCGATGGGCGGGAACACCGGCCAGCAGATCCTCGGGAAGATCGACACGTTGCAGGTATTCCATCCGATCGAGCAGACGGTTGGCCGACGAAGAATTCGAGCCGGGCTCAAACTGACGCAGCCACACGAAGCGGGTCACCCGATCGTCAGCCGTTTCCTCGAGCAAGGCCAGTAACTGTTCCCGGAGCGGCTTGGACAACCGGCCGGCAATCCGCGTCTCGATTTGCCGCTCGGCATCGACCAGAGCCGTGGCGCAAAGCCGCTCGATCGTGGATGTCGCAGGAAGAACCGTGCGGGTGCGACGGCTTTCGGCTATAAAGCGACGGGCAATGTCCTCGTTCGAGACTGCCAGTTCGGCTTCCCGGAACAGCCAGTCCTTCAGGTCGCGCGCGCCACGTCCGGAGAAGGTGCGGAACCCATAGAGCGCCCGCAACTCGGCAAGATGCTCGTGCCGCGTCTCCTCACGGGCGGCATAGTCGACGAGATCAGCGGCGCCAAGGCCGAGTTGCGCTCCGATGAACTCGACCACCTCGGCCGGTATCAGTTCGCCCGATGCCAGAACGCGACCTGGGTAACGCAGGACGCACAGTTGCAAGGCGAAACCAAACCTGTTGTGAGCGCGCCGGCGCTGCCTGATATGCCCGAGGTCCTCATCACTCAGTGTATAGTGCTTCAGCAAATCCGCCTGCGAGGTCGGCAGGCGCAACAGCACATCCTTCTGCCGAGCGGTTAAAGTGACGCGACGCGGCATTCTTGTTCCTTTTTCAAAAGAAAATAATATTCAAGACGCTTTGTTTAAGAAGCTGGTTGAGATACAATCTCAGCGAACATTGCAACAGCGGTCAACACGCCGCCTCAAACCAACGTTTAAGAAACATGCTGATCGGATACGCCCGCGTCTCCAAAGCCGATGGCTCCCAGTCCCTCGACCTGCAGCACGACGCCCTGCATGCCGCCGGCGTTGAGCCGAACAATATCTATGAGGATCGCGCTTCCGGCAGCCGTGATGATCGGCCTGGTCTGGCCGCCTGCCTGAAATCCTTGCGCTCCGACGATGTGCTGGTGGTCTGGAAACTCGATCGCCTCGGGCGCTCGCTCGCCCACCTGGTCAACACCGTGAAGGATCTGTCAGACCGCAAGATCGGCCTGCGTGTGCTGACCGGAAAGGGCGCTCAAATCGACACCACGACCGCATCCGGGCGCATGGTGTTCGGAATCTTCGCTACCCTGGCAGAGTTCGAACGCGACCTGATCCGCGAGCGCACCATGGCTGGTCTTGCCGCGGCTAGAGCGCGAGGCCGCAAAGGCGGCCGAAAATTCGCCCTCACCAAATCGCAGGTGCGTCTCGCCCAGGCCGCAATGGCCCAGCGCGACACTTCCGTTTCCGATCTGTGCAAGGAACTCGGCATCGAGCGCGTCACTCTCTACCGATATGTCGGTCCAAAAGGCGAGCTTAGAGACTATGGGAAGCGCGTCCTCGGCTTAGCGTAGGATTTCGCCCCCTCCCGCAAATGACCCCAAAGAGGCTGGCGCCGGCTTGCGCTCACTGGCCGAGCCGTGGGCCGATACCACGACGCCGGCCGGCCGCATGGTGCTGACTG
>JAJZZR010000373.1 GCA_021797465.1 Pseudomonadota bacterium
TCACGAAGTGCGAGAGCTTAGTCAGACAATAGCGATTTCGTTGACGTCACATCGTAAACCGCTTGAGTGACAAAGAAGCGGCAACCCTTTTCGGCCTTGCCCAGAATGCGCTCGTGTTCATTGGCGCTCTTGCCGTGGCGCTCTGCGATTGCGACGCCACCCAAGAGCAGAGTCGGCGCGTACTGTTGCGCTAACACGTACGCGCTCGCCAAAGAGAGTCCGACCACCGAACGTTGACTGGGGGCGCCGACGAGCACCGATAGACGGGGCGTGTCGGTCGCGTGCTGACGTATGAGCCATTGGATAAACGTATCCGGGGTATCTCGATTCACGCACCGATAGACGATCTTCTCCTTCCTCAGGCTTGCCAGATGGTCATGGGCATAGGTCTCCGGATCGACGGTGGGCAGAAAAGGGAACGGCCGCGGTGCAGAGACGCGCTCTCCTTCGTCCTGAATGTCGTAAACGATCAACCCGTCGATCGAAAGAGACCGCAGTCGCGCGAGATGCCGAGTCACGATCTCATCGAGCTGCCCCGGGGAGGTCGTCTGCTTCGGCGGAGCAAGACCATAAAGACAAATTCCAGAGGTCCGCGCGCAGAGTTTTTCGGAAAGAGAGTCATTCATGCTTTCTAAGCTCGCTGCCTCAAGTCGCCGAAGGAGTAACCCCACCATATCGCCATCCAGAAAGCCCGAACCAGGAATGGTGCCGGTTCCGTCGAAACCTAGCGCAAAACGACAGCTGTTCTGAATCTCAATGGCTGCTACTTCGAGCCGATCACGCCCACAGTATAGACAACGGAGCGGCGCGAATATCCGGACCGAACTGCAAGGTCTGCAGGCCGTGGTAAAGCAAAATGCCTTGCACGAATGCAGAGCCGGCGGCAGCCGCGATGCGCTGGAGACCGCCAAAGTCTCTCTGCGAAACCGATGCAGCCGACTTTACTTCGATGCCGACGATCTGTCCCGCAGGATTCTCGAGCACGAAATCGACCTCGAGCTGATCCTTGTCACGATAGTGAAAAATTGAGACCCGCTCCGTACTCCACGCCGCTGCCTTAACGAGTTCCGAGAACACAAAACTCTCCAGAAGAGACCCAAGCAGCCCTCGATCCGCACGCAATCTGGTTGTCGAGTATCCCCGCAGGGCCGCGAGCAACCCGGAGTCGATGAAATGGAGTTTTGGGGTCTTCACGAGTCTGGATAATTCGTTTCGCGCCCAGGGCTGCACGGCTTGGATAAGGTAGATCTGTTCCAGAATACGCAGGTACTGTCCGGCAGTCTTGTGGTCACGCCCGATCGCTCGGCCGAGCTCTGAGAGGTTGGTCAGCTGCCCGGCCAATCGGGCACAAATCTCCAACAGGCGCGGAATCTGGTCGCGGCCTGCGATATCGGCAATCTCCGGAACGTCACGCTCAACGATGGACTTGATGTAGGCGCGGTACCAGTCATGGCGCCGCCGTTCAGCGCGACGCTTGATGGCATCGGGGTAGCCGCCCATCGTCACCACCTGGAGCAACTTGTCGCCAGGGAGCGCTTCCGGAGGTGATGGCAATTCACCCTGAAATGCCTTCGAAAGAAATTGCGGAGCGCGACGCCGCAGCCGCTCGCTTCGTCCCAAAGGGTACAGCGGAATGACTTCGACTCTGCCCGCGAGGGACTCGTGAACCGTCCGAATCGTCAGGAGGTTGGCCGAGCCAGTAAGCAGGAAGCGCCCAGGGCGCGGATCCTGATCTACGCTTTCCTTGATGGCGAGGAGTACCTCGGGAGCGCGCTGCACTTCATCGATGATCGCCCTATCGAGGCCGCGGATGAAGGCCACAGGATCACCCTTGGCGGCCTCGAGCGTTGGCTGATTGTCCAGCGTCAGATAGGTGCGACCTTGTCGGGCAAAGCGGCGTGCAAGGGTAGTTTTGCCCGATTGCCTCGGGCCGCTGATTGCCACAACTCGCGTGTCGCGCAGCGCTGTGCGCACCAAGCCCTCGGCGAAGCGCGGATACATCCTTCCCCCGTGACTTGGCGGCTTTGACTCCTTGGAAGGATACCGTCCAATTGGGATCAACGCAACGTCCAACTGGGATTTATAGATCGTCCATCTGGGAATGAGGTAGGAGCTCCCGAGAAAGAAGCCTGGCGCACCCTTTGACGCGCGTTACCCGTCAGTGAAATAGGTCGTGAGCGACTATTCACCTATTCCACCCCAAATTGTGCGGCGAATACGTCGCGCGTTCATCGCACCACGCCGCTCGGGCACGGGCAGAGCCTGAACCGCAGTGTACCCCCAGGCCCGCGGGGGTATAAATGGGGGTAACTTCTTCTGTGTGCTCAGGTGAAATACGAAAATTTCAGGCATTTCTGCGGAAGATTCGACTCCGACCTCGGGCAGACCCAGAACATCCGGCGCCGTCGCGGATTGAGTGCTCGGCATCTCGTGCTCCGTCGCACAGCGCGCAGCGCCACCGGGACTCTGTGCCACCGGCGATGACCCGCCGTTGCTCAGACGAAACGCCGGTATGCCGCATATAGCGCAGCGAGCACGACAGCTTTTACGTTGCCCTCGCTGTTCGGCATTGATAACGACCCCACACTCGCAGTGATGCATCCGCCGTATCGCATAGAGTTGGCTGCCGCTTCCGACTCCGGACCCGCCAAGTCGATAACGTCCGCATTGTGGCAGCCGATTTGCATGTGTTGCTCGCCCAACGCGCCCATCCGGAACGCGAAGGCGCCTCATGTCCCGAGCACGACATCAGCAGTTGGTTTGTCGTCATTGCGGCGCCATCTTCACCGGCGCATGGGCTCGTGCCGCACGCCCCCCCGCCAACCACGGCGCGAGTAACGCGCAAAACAACAGCGGTAGCGACATCAACGGGACATCGAGTGGACCACTTGTCTCCCGAAAAGACGGCCAGAAGTGGCTCTCGATCCGGCCAATGGCCAGCGTCAACCAGGGACTTATGGCTCCGGCGATGAACGCTAAAATGCGAGCGCGTCGAATCCATGCGTGACGTCCGACCCCAAAAATAAGGTTCTTCTCCCGTTTCCGGGGTAGCCAAGCGCGAGGGGTGAGGCGAACGGTCGCCTCTGCTAACTTGGTGTTACCAGGCCTCAAGCAGGCAGGAGGGCGACCGTGGCCCCAGAAGAGTGTATTTCCGCCCTCGGCGGATGGGAAGGGTATGAGCTCTGTGGGTGGCGCCAGGAGCGCCGTGGCGAGAGCAGTTGGTGCGTGCTGAGGCTGCGGCGGGATCGGAGCGGGCCGGCATACTGCAGCGACTGCTGGCGCGAAGCGCCGGCATTGCACGATACGGAGTGGCGCACCGTGCGGGATTTGCCGATGTTCGAGCACGCCGTGGAGCTTGAGCTCCCACGGATCCGAGTGGCGTGCCCGCACTGCGGGCCGAAGCTCGAGCTGCTCGGGTGGCTCGATCCGTACGCGCGGGTGACGAGGCGTCTGGCCGAGAGCGTCTCGCGGCTGTGCGCGGTGATGTCGATCCGGCACGTGACCGATTATTTCGGACTGAACTGGAAGACGGTCAAGAACATCGACAAGCGCTCGCTCGAGCGGCGATTGGGGCCGGTGGACCTCACGGGGGGCACGGTGATCGGGATGGATGAGTTTGCGATCCAACGCGGGCACCGCTACGCCACGGTGGTCATCGAGCCTACCCGCAAACGAGTCCTGTGGGTCGGGCGCGAGCGCTCCCGGGAAGGGATACGGCCTTTCTTTAATCTTACTGTCTCACAAATTTCGCTTCACCAACAGCTGTGCGCAGCACGGACATCGGTCGAGCCGCCGAGCAACGGCGCGAGCGAACAGGTAGCGCAGCGTCGCAATGGAGTCTGGAACGTGACGCTGCATTCTTCCGGCTGCCGCGCGGCGTGTAGCCTTCGGGTAGCAGAGACGCTTTTGGTTGAGCGCAGTTTTTTTTATCGCCGCCGCCCTTCAGGCGCTGGCTGAGCAGAAAGCCGTAGGCTGCGATACACAGAGTTGCGTGATGATGAAAGCCGCGCCAACCGCGCCCTTCATAATGAGAGAGCCCGAACTCCTGCTTGAGTTCCTGGTAATCGCTCTCGATCCGCCAGCGCGTCATGGTCTTCGCGACCAGGCTTTTCAGCGAGGTATTGGCCGGCAGAGTGCTGAGGCAGTACTTGATAGGCTCCGTTTCGCCGCCTGGCCATTCGATCAGCAGCCACTGCTCCTCGCGCAGGGTCGTGCGCCAGTAGTCGCGCGAGGCCGCGCGCACACGCACGGCTGCAAAGCGCGAACGCAGCTTCGTGTTGGTTCCCTGACGCCAAGTCACCTCACGCCATGTTCGCGTCGGCAACCCAATGGCCAGCTCCTTGACCGAGCAGGGCCTGTGCCCGCGGCCGCGACGCAGGAGCTTGCGGGGGCGCCCAGTGCTCTTCTTCGGGCGCGGTGGCAACGGCTCGACACCCGGCGGCCAAACACTCGTGCTGGCTTGCACGCCAACACAATAGCGCAAACCCATTTGCTTGAGGCTTTCGCGAAAGGCCGTATCGTTGCCATAACCGGCATCGACCAACACCACCCCGACAGGCACTCCCGTGGCCTTTGCTGCCCGAATCTGCGCGAGCGCGATCTGTGGCTTGGTCTGGAATTTCACCGCAGTCGGCACGCCTGCCTTCTTTCGTCGTGGCGGATCGCTCGCCCATTCTTCCGGAAGATACAGCCGCCAGGCGACCGGCAGGCTCCCTCGAGAGGAAGCCAACGACAAACTCACCGCTACCTGGCAGTTGTCTTGCTTGCCGAGCTGACCGCAATACTGGCGCGCCACTCCGACAGAGTGTTTGCCCTTCTTCGGAAAGCCCGTGTCGTCAACGATCCAGAAGCACTCGTCCTTGAGCTTCAATGCCGGGCTTACCCATTCCCGCACCCCGCCCAGCACCGCCTCGTCCGACCGGTCAGACTTCGCCACCACATGGCGCAGGGACTGATGCTTGGCGCGCACATGCCACGGATCAGTATGGGCCGCCAGCGGCTCAACGCTCTTGCGCTCGATCGGCAGCATCAGCCCCCGGCTGTACTCGGCAAATCCGGCGTGCCGATCCGCATGCCCGAGCCGTTCGCACAGATATCTCATGTACCGCTCGTATTCCGCGAGGTTCGCCATGACTCTTCAGTCCACTTGCCAAGTTCCCTCCATAATGCCGTGATTTTATGACACAGTAAGAGTGATATGCTCCCGTACTTACGCAAGTCTCAATAGGCCTCTCCGGAAGTAGCGGCCCGCTGTCGTTGAAGGACAGCGGACCGCCCTCGTAGAACCGGACGTGGGCTTTTCGTCCATCCGGCTCCCAGTTGGGGCATTCGCATGGTCCATGTGACCTCAAAGACGGTG
>JAJZZR010000355.1 GCA_021797465.1 Pseudomonadota bacterium
ACACCTGGGGTCGGATGAGAACGACCTCGGGAATCGCGGTCGGCTCGAAGTCCATTACGGCGGTCCTTGCAAGATATCGAGCAGATAGGTGCCGTAGCCGCTCTTGGCGAGCGGCGCGGCGAGGCGCTCGAGCTGCGCGGCATCGATGAAGCCGGAGCGGAAGGCGATCTCCTCCGGGCAACAGACCTTCAGGCCCTGCCGCGTCTCGATGGCCTCGATGAACATCGAGGCTTGAATGAGCGATTCATGGGTGCCGGTGTCGAGCCAGGCCACGCCGCGCCCGAGCAGCTCCACGCTGAGCGCCCCACGCTCCAGGTACAGACGATTCAGATCGGTGATCTCGAGCTCCCCGCGGGCCGAGGGCCGAAGCTGCGCGGCGAGATCGACGACTTGATTGTCGTAGAAGTAAAGGCCGGTCACCGCGAAGTTGGACTTGGGCCGCGCCGGCTTCTCCTCTAGCGATACGGCCCGTCCGGCCGCATCGAAGCTGACCACGCCATAGCGCTCGGGATCGCGCACGCGATAGGCGAACACGGTCGCTCCGCTGTCGCGCCGCGCGACGGCCTTGAGCTGCTCGGGCAGTCCATGACCGTAAAAGATGTTGTCGCCGAGCACGAGCGCCGCGGGCTCGCGGCCCAGGAACCGCTTGCCGATGAGGAATGCCTGCGCCAGTCCTTCGGGACGCGGCTGCTCGGCATAGGAGAACGAAAGACCCCACTGCGCGCCGTCACCGAGCAGCCGCTGGAACAGCGGCAGGTCCTCGGGCGTCGAGATCAGCAGGATGTCCCGGATCCCGGCCAGCATCAGCGCCGAGAGCGGGTAGTAGACCATGGGCTTGTCGTAGACCGGCAGCAACTGCTTGCTGATGCTCAGCGTGACCGGATGCAGCCGCGTCCCGGCGCCCCCGGCGAGAATGATGCCCTTCAATGGATGGCTCCTCGGCCCGATACTTTCCGCATAGCTTGCCATGGCCCGGCAGCTTTCGTCAGGTTCGAGCGGACAGCGCGGTCCCGATCGACATGCTAGGCGAGCATGGCCTTCACGCACGCGAGCAGGTCGTCGTACACGCCATCTGCGGCCGCGATGACCTCCTCGGACAGCGTGTAGCCGGTACGCACCACGAAGCACTTTCCGACGCCCGCGGCCCGGCCGGCCTGCACATCGGAGAGCCGATCGCCCACCAGAAACGATGCCGCCGGATCGATCTCCAGTGCACGGCTGGCGCGCAGCAGCATTCCGGGTCGCGGCTTGCGGCAATAGCAATCCAGGCGATACTGCGGCAGGGGCGCATCGGGCAGGTGCGGGCAATACTCGATGTCATCGAGCGTGACGCCCTCGGCTTGGAGGATGTGGCGCAGGTGGTCCGTCAGCGCATGGTAGTCCCCCTCGCTGTAGAGCCCGCGGGCGATGCCCGACTGATTGGTCACCACGATCCTGCGGTAACCGGCCGCCTGCAGCCGCTCGAGCGCCTCGATCACCCCCGGCAGCAGCACGAAATCCTCCTTGCGGCAGACGAAGGCGCGCTCCTCGTTGAGCACGCCGTCCCGATCGATGAAGGCCGCAGGGTAACTCATGCGCCGCGAATGCGCCGTACCAACGCCGTGGTGGAGTAGCCCGCGACAAACGGCATGGCGACGGACCGGCCGCCCCAGGAGCGCATCAGGCGGGTCTCCTCCAGAGCCTCCATGTCGTAATCGCCGCCTTTGACGTAAATCTCCGGGCGACAGCGCCGCAGCAGCTCGCACGGCGTCTGCTCATCGAACAGCGTCACCCACGAGACGCACTCGAGCGCCGCGATGACGATCAGCCGGTCGAGCTCGGTGTTCAACGGCCGGTCCGGTCCCTTGCCCTGCAGGCGCGCCGAGGCGTCGCTGTTGACCGCGACCAGCAGCGCCGCTCCGAGCGCGCGTGCCTCGATCAGATAGGCGACGTGCCCGCGATGCAGCACGTCGAACACACCGTTGGTGAATACCAGCGGCCGCGGCCCCGGATAGGCCGGAATATCGGCGGCTGGAATGATTTTGCGAGTGAGCGGCTGCGGGATATCGACCATCGACGATTCAGAACGGGGTCATGGAATGGGATTGACCGCCCGGGCGCCGGCCGCGGGCCAAGCGGTATCGTCGCTCAGCCCAGGGTCTAATTCCACCCCCAACTCGCGGGAATTTGCGCCCCGTCGCGGAATCGGCCAGAGAGGATTTCCGGCGCCCGCATCGCGCCCCCGGCGTCACCGCCCCGCAAGCCACTCGCCATAACGGCGCACGCCCGTCTCGACGTCGGCGAACGCAACATCACAGCCCGTGGCGCGCAGCGCAGTGAGGTCGGCCTCGGTGCGGCACTGGTACTTGCCGACCAGCGCCTCGGGGAAGGGGATGTACTCGATCAGGCCACGCTCGATCTGCTCAGGCAGCGTGAGCGGCGCCTCGCCGCGCTGCGCGCGCGTCGCGTTGAGGGTCGCATGGGCCACGTCGTTGAACGGTTGGGCGCGGCCCGAGCCGACGTTGAAGACGCCGCTGCGCTCAGGATGGTTCAGAAACCACAGGTTCACGGCCACCACGTCCTCGACGTACACGAAATCCCGGGTCTGCGCGCCCGGGCCATAGCCGCCGTACTCCCCGAAGAGGCGTACCTTGCCGTGCTCGCGCAGTTCGGCGAAATGGTGGCAGGCCACCGAGGCCATGCGCCCCTTGTGCTGCTCGCGCGGTCCGTAGACGTTGAAATAGCGAAAGCCCGCCACTTGGCGGCGCGCCGTGGGCAGCATGCGCCGCACGACGTTGTCGAACAGGAGCTTCGAGTATCCGTAGACGTTGAGCGGCCGCTCGCACTCGGGGGATTCGCGAAATGCCCGGGCATCGCCGTAGATGGCGGCCGACGAGGCGTACAGCAGCCGCGTGCCCTGCGCCTGGCAGGCATCGAGCAGGCCCTTGGAGCAGCGGTAGTTGGTCTCGAGCATGTACTGGCCGTCGTGCTCGAGCGTGTCGGAGCACGCCCCTTCGTGGAAGACGGCCTCGATGTGGCCCAGCTCGCCGCGCTCGAAACGCGCATAGAACTCGCCGCGGTCGAAGTAGTCCGCGAGCCGGGCGCCGAGCAGGTTGCGATACTTCATGCCGTCGGTCAGATCGTCCACCGCGATCACGTCATCGCAGCCGATGGCGTTCAAGCCGTGCACGAGATTGCTGCCGATCATGCCGGCCGCGCCGGTGACCACGACTCTCACGCGAACAGCTCCTCATACGATGCCGTGGCGGTGCCGAACTTGCCGACGACGATCCCGGCGGCGCGGTTGGCGATCGGCATCGCCTCGCGCAGCGGGACTCCGGCGGCCATCATCGCGGCCAGGGTGGCGATCACCGTGTCGCCGGCGCCGGTGACGTCGAACACCTCGCGGGTGTGGGCGCCGATGCGCAGGTGGCCGGCCGCATCGAACAGCGACATGCCTTCCTCGCTGCGGGTCAGCAGCAGCGCCTCGAGCCGGTGGTCCCGGCGCAGGTTGGCGACCCGCTCCTCCAGCTGGGCCTCGGAAGACCACGGTCCGATCACGTGCGTCAGCTCCGCGCGGTTGGGTGTGACCACGGTCGCCCCGGCATAGCGGGCGTAGTCGGCGCCCTTGGGATCGACCAGCACCGGCTGGCCCGCCGCGCGGGCCCGCTCGATCATGCGCGGAATGTGGGTCAGGCCGCCCTTGCCGTAATCGGAAAACACCACCGCAGCGCACCGCGACACCGCGTGATCGAAATCCGCGAGCATGCCGGAGAGAATCTCGTGATCGGGCAGATTCTCGAAATCCACGCGCACCAGCTGCTGCGCCCGGCCGATGACGCGCAATTTGACGCTGGTATAGAGCTGCGGATCGCGGCCGAGCAGGCACTCGATGGAGCGCTCGCGCAGGAGAGCCTCGAGGCGACGCGCCGGCTCGTCCTGACCCACCACGGTGATGAGCGCCACCGCCGGACCGAGCGCTTTGACGTTGAGCGCCACATTGGCCGCGCCGCCCAGACGCTCCTCCTCGCGCGTCACCCGGACCACCGGCACCGGCGCCTCGGGGGAGATGCGCTCGACGTCCCCGAACAGGTAGCGGTCCAACATGGCGTCGCCCACGACCAACACACGGACGCGCGCGAGACGGGACTGCAGCTCGGCCGTCACGGGCGCGCCAGATCCAACGCCGACTCGATCAGGCCGCACAGCGTGTGGCCGATGAACCCGTGCGCTTCCTGGATGCGCGCGGTGCTCTCGCTCGGCACGACGATCGGGATGTCGCACTGCGAGCGCAGCGCCCCGCCGTCCCGGCCGAGCAGCCCGATCACCCGCATGCCCGCGGCGCGGGCGGCCCCGACCGCGCGCACGACGTTGCGCGAGTGGCCGGAGGTCGAGATCGCGAGCAGACAGTCCCCGCGCGTCCCGAGCCCCATCACTTGGCGCGCGAACACCTCATCGAAGCTGTAATCATTGGCGATCGAGGTCAGCGCCGACGTGTCGGTGGTGAGCGCGACCGCCGCGAGCGCGCGCCGGTCCCGCACGAACCGCCCGGTCAGCTCCGCGGCGATGTGCTGGCTGTCGGCGGCCGAGCCGCCGTTGCCGCACAACAGCAGCTTGCGCCCCGCCGAGAGCGTCTCGGCCATCAGCGCCCCGGCCCGCGCGACTTCGTCGGCGAGGGGCGCCAGTTGCTCGAACAGTGCCTGATGCTCGAGCAGGTTGGCTGCGAAAATGCTCTGCGGCATCCGCCGGTGACCTCAGTGCGCTGCGCCGTAGAATCCGCCGATGCACTCGACCACGTAGCGCAGCTGCTCCGCGGAGAGCTCCGGGTAGATCGGCAGGGCCAGCGTGTCGCGCGCGGCACGCTCGGCTTCGGGGAAATCCCCGGCGTGGTGGCCGAGGTAGGCGAAACACCTCTGCAGGTGCAGGGGAATCGGATAGTAGATCTCGGTGCCGACCCCGGCGCCCGCGAGGTGCTCGCGCAGCGCATCGCGCCGTTTCACCCGGATCACGTACTGATTGAAGATGTGATGAAAGCCCGGCAGCACTCGCGGCGTGACCACGTGGTCCCCGAGCCCAGCCCGCGCGAATGCCTCGTCGTAGACCCGCGCGTTGTGCTGGCGCCGGCCGGACCACTCGTCGAGAAAATCGAGCTTCACGTTGAGCACCGCGGCCTGCAGCTCGTCGATGCGGAAGTTGCCGCCGATGAAGGCGTGATGGTACTTCGGCTTGCCCCCGTGCACGCGCAGCACCCGCATGTGCTCGGTCAGGGTCTCGTCCTGCGCCACGCACAGGCCGGCGTCGCCGAAGGCACCGAGGTTCTTGGTCGGAAAGAACGAGAAGCAACCGACATCCCCGAAGCTGCCGG
>JAJZZR010000041.1 GCA_021797465.1 Pseudomonadota bacterium
GGTACTTGACGGTGAGCGGCGAGGCGCCATAGCTCATGACGGGATACGGCGATACGTCCGCCACCTGTCCGGTGCGCGCATCCCAGCGCGTCACGGTGCCGCCGAGTCCGCTGCCGAACACCAGGTTGGGGTCGGCCGGATCGGGCACCATGTAGTCGCGCTCCTGGCCGCCGACCGGGTGCCAGCTGCGCAGCGTCAGGGCGCCGTAATTGCTGGCGCTCGCGGCGCCGACCGAGCCGCTGTCCTGCTGGCCGCTGTAGATCCAGTACGGAAAGCGGTCGTCGGTGGCCACGTGATAGAACTGTCCGGTCGGCTGGTTGTACCAGCTGCTCCAGCTGCGCCCGCCATCCACGCTCACCACCGCGCCCTGGTCCGAGGCGGTGATCATGTGATGCGGGTGCAGAGGATTGATCCACACGAAGTGGTAGTCATCGCCCCCCGGGGCGCCCTTGAAGACGTGCCACGTGCGCCCGCCATCGCTCGAGCGGCGGATCGACTGACCCGCCGAGTACACGACATCGGGATTGACCGGATCGACGGTCAGGCGCGCGAAGTACCAGTTTCCAAACACACTTTCCTGGTCGTTCACGCGCATCCAGCGCGTCCCGCCGTCGTCCGAGCGCCAGATTCCCCCCTCGGTCTTCGAGTCGACCGCGGCGTAGACGCGAGTGCCGTGCGCGGCGTGCGTCACTGCGAGCCCGATCCGCCCGAGCGGTCCGCCCGGGAAGCCTCCCCCGGTGAGGCGCGTCCAGGTCTTCCCGCCGT
Source organism: Pseudomonadota bacterium (assembly GCA_021797465.1). GTDB lineage: Bacteria > Pseudomonadota > Gammaproteobacteria > Steroidobacterales > Steroidobacteraceae > 13-2-20CM-66-19. The sequence goes on from JAJZZR010000041.1 coordinate 766, forward strand.
CCGTGGAGCGGTAGATGCCGCTGTCCGGGCCGCCGTGAGGCTCGAAGTAATCGAGCCAGGGCCAATCGCGGCTCTGCCACGCGGCCGCATAGATCAGCTGCGGATCGGACGGATCGGAGGCGAGATCCACGACCCCGGTCCGGTCGTTGATGGCCAGCACGTGCGTCCAGGTCTTGCCGCCGTTGGTGGTGCGGTAGATGCCGCGCGCGCGGCTTGGCTTGTACGGATCGCCCATGGCCGCGACCAGGACCACGTTCTCATTGTGCGGATCGATCCAGATGCGCCCGATGGTCAACGTGGCCCGTAGGCCCGCCGAGCGCCACGTGCGGCCGCCGTCGGTGGACTTGAACACGCCGCGGCCGGTGGACATGTCGTAGCGCGGCGCCACCTGGCCGGTGCCGACGTAGATCGTCTGCGGGTCGGACGGCGCAACGGCAATGGCGCCGATCGCCGGCGGGAGATTCTTGCCGATGGAGCGCCAGGTCCGGCCGGCGTCCCGCGTCTTCCACACCCCGCCGCCCGCCGTGCCGATGTAGAACGTGTTCGGCTCGGTCGGTACGCCGACGGCCATGGTGGCCCAGCCGCCGCGGAACGGCCCGACGAGCCGCCAGCGCAGCTCGGAGTAGGCGCTGGTCGGCAGCGCGCCGCTCGAGGCGAGCGCCGCTTCCGGTGGGAACGGCACGTTCTGCTGCGGCCACGCGCCGGCCAGCGGCACGATCCCGATCAATGTGCCGACGAACGCGAGGGCCGCCGGCAGCAGGCGCACCCGGCGATGCGAGGCGGTAGCGTTCATGGAGTACCCCCTGCCCACTCAGAAAAATTGATCAACGATACCCCATTCCGTGCCCGGACGCGCTCCTGCGCAACTCACAGACCCCGCGCCCGGGGCGAGGCTACCGCGGCCGGCCGTGCAGCAGCCGCCACATCCGCACGTACACGCCGTTGGTCCAACCGAAGCCGGTCATGTTCTGCTTGTAGCCGTAGGTGATCTTGACGTGGGCGCTGCCGGTGTCCATGTTGTATTTCTCACGAATCGTGCCGTCACGCGCGAAACCGCGGTCTACGGTGGCCATGAACTCGCGGGCGATGCGCCGCGCCGCCGATCCATAGCCGTACGCCTCCAGCCCTCTCACCGCCAGCCAGTTGGTTGGCGCCCAGCCAAACGGCGCATCCCACTGGGCGCCGCTGGCGAAATCGCTGGTCTGCAGGCCGCCCTCGCGCTCGAACAACGGCAGGTTGTCGCGCACCGCCCGCGCCTGCGCCTTGGAGGCCGCGCCGGCCCAGAGCGGATAGAAGGTGGTGATGAACATGTAGTACGAGCGCTTGTGCGTCACGAAGTCGTAGTCCGTGTACAGCCCCAGGCGGGAATTCCACAGATACTTGTTGATAGCGCGCTTGCGCGCCGCCGCCGCCGCCGCCCAGTGGCGCGCCGCCACGGGATTGCCCAGCCGGCGGGCGAAAGCGCTCAGATCGAGGGCATAGCGGTACAGCAGGCTGTTCAGTCCCACCGACGCGTAATCGGTCGCCGAGCCGCTGAAGGCGCCGAAGCGAAATGTCGTGTCGAAGCCCGATTCGCGCATGGCGCGATCGCCGCGGTAGTACTTGCCCGTGAGACGGTAGCCGCCGTACCACGCCCGGGCGCAGATGCGCGAGGCGCGCACGTTGCAGCTGACGCGGGCCAGGCGGGCCACCTCGGCCGTCGAGGGATGCTGCGGGGCGCGCACGAGATAGCCGCGGTTCTCGCCCGGATGCGCGATCAGGAACCGGATCACGTCCCGATAGTATTTGGCGCTGCCCAATTCTTCGGCCGGTTCGGGACCGCCGTAGTCGAAATAGCGCGACAGCCCGGTGTCTCCGGCCAGCTGCTTGCGCCGCTCCCAGGTCGAATAATCCTTCACCACGAGCGGGTAGGCGCGCCGCAGCCAGGCCGTGGCCGCCGAGCGGCTGGTGAAGGCGGCCCGATCGGCAAGAAGGTCGCGGATCATCTCGCCGAGGAACGGCGGCTGAGAGCGCGTCAGGGAGAAAGTGCCGTTGGCGTTGAGCACCGCGCCGTAATGCCGTACTTCGAACAGGAAATTCTCGACGATGCCGCGCGCCAGGGCCGCGTGATGGTCGCCGATCAGGCCGAGCTCGATGAAGTAGCTGTCCCAGCCGAACATCTCATTGAAGACACCGCCGGGCACGACGTACGGGTGCGGTAGATACAGCAGCCCGGGAAGCTTCAGCCGCGCGGGCTGAAAGGCGCCGAGCTTGGCGATGCGCACCGGCAGACGCCGCACGCTGACGTCACAGCGGGTCCGCAAGGCGCGCACGGCCGAGGGCATGGGCAGATCGTGCGGCAGGTAGAGGACCCACTCGCCGTGGTAATAGGGGCTGCGGTACGAGGCGCAATCCGTCACCGAGCGCGTCAGTGTGCCCCAGGTTCGGCCGATGTAGGCGAGCGTTTTGGCGGAATCCGCCACGGCTGCGCTCGATGCGGGGACCGCCGCGATCAGTGCCAGAGCGCCGACCAGAAATCGCGATGTCAGGGACATGACAGCTCACCCTCGGCTGCTGATACGTAAAGCGGTCGCATGATGGCCCGGCCGATAGCCCCGCGCAAGCGACTGCGGCCGCGTCGAGCCGCGCCGCCGCAGTGGCCACGGTGGATGTGCCGCGAGTCGCCGTCGCGCTTGCCCTGCACCGTCCGCGGGCTGTGCGCCTTTTCGCCGGGTGGCGCGCGCGCCATCCACAGCGGCTGCAGCTGTGCTGGCTGCCGACCCCGAACGGCGTCAAGGTTGCGATCATGCTCGAGAAGACGAACCTACCGCGCGAGCGGTACGTCGCCGACGCCCGGCGCCGGCACCAGGGCACGGCTCCGGCTTGCGTGCCGGGTCGTGTTCGCGTCTCGCTTACCCGCGCCCGACGGCCCCTGTGATGAACGCGTCGATGTTGCGCGACAGCTGCGGCAGCGCGGCGGGATTGAGATAGAGCATGTGTCCGACGGGATAGTAGTACTCGTGGATATTGGGCGCGAGCACCGCCGGCAATCCCATGTGGGCGATCGTGTAGTTGAGGGCAAAGAACGGCGTGGCCATGTCGAACCAGCCGTTGTTGAGCATCAGCTGCATGTCGGGATCGTTGCTCATCGCCCGCGCCAGCGACGGCGCGACGTCCTCCACGCGCATGACGCTCTCGTTGGTGCCCACGCCCTGATCGAGCTGGCTGAGCGGCGGCTGATAACGCTTCCAGTTCCAGTCCCTGAACGGAGTGGCGCTGCTCTGCACGTAGATGCGGTGGCTGTGGTAGTCGAGCACGTGGTGCAGATAGCTCTCGAAGCCGGCCGTCAAGGCCCCCCAGATCGCGGTCATCGTGGCGCCGGCGGCCGAGTCGCCCGCCTGCGGCATCAGCGGCTGCAGCTCCGGCGTGCTGAAGCGTCCGTCGAAGCGGGCGGTGGTCGTGGCATCACCCAACAATCGCCGTTGGAATACCGACAACGGAATACGCAGATCCGCGCGCTCCCACAACGCGGCCGGCAAGCCGGTATAACGGGCGAGCCGCGCCGCGAGGAGCGCCTTGCGCGCCGCCGGCAGAGCCGAGCCTTCGAACAGCGCATGCGCATACGCTCCGCCGGCGAAACGCTCGACCTTGTGCACGAAGGCCGCCAGGTGCGGCGGCTGCGGGTCGAGTCGGTGGTGATACCAGGCGACGGCCGCATAGGACGGCAGGTACAGCTCATAGGGCAGATCGTTGCCCGGAGTGAAGTTCACGGTCGGGAAATCGAGCACCGACGAGCACAGGATGACACCGTCGAGATAGACGCCCTTGGCGACCAGGTCCTGCGCCAGGACCGCCGAGCGCGTGGTGCCGTAGCTCTCGCCCAGAAGGAATTTGGGGGATTCGAATCGGCCATTGCGCTGGATGTAGCGCTCGATGAATTGCGTGAAGGACCTCGCGTCGGCGTTGATGCCGTAGAACATGGCCGGCTTGCCGACGCCAATGATGCGGCTGTAGCCCGTGCCCACCGCATCGATGAACACCAGGTCGGTGGTTTTCAGGATGCTGTACGCGTTCGGTACCAGCCGGTAAGGCGGCTGCTCGGCCTGGATCTGTCCGGGCGCCGGCCACTTGATCCGGCGCGGTCCGAAGCCGCCGACGTCGACCAGCGCCGAAGCGAAGCCCGGGCCGCCGTTGTAGGCGAAAGTCACGGGGCGTGTACCCATATCGCGCACACCGTCCTTGGTGTAGGCGACGTAGAACATGCTGGCCGTGGGCTTGCCCGCCTTGTTCCTCAGGATGATCGTACCGGCGGTTGCCGTATAGTCGATGCGCGTGCCGGCGACGACCACGCTGCCATGAGTGACCGCGGTTTTGGCCGCGGGCTGCGCCGCACGCACGCCGCTCCTGACGGGCATTCCGGCGGCACAGATCGCAGGCGCGACGGCCATCGCGGCGCCGGCCAGCAGCGCGGTCAAGGAACGTTGAATCATGAGCGGATCCTCACGGTATTTTTTCTCGAACCATTGCCGCATCGGTGCCGAGCCAGTCGCGGCTCGGCTCGCACGGGTCGATGCAATCCTGCCCCTGCTCCT
>JAJZZR010000296.1 GCA_021797465.1 Pseudomonadota bacterium
CCGGAGAAGAACGGGCCCTGGTAGGCGCGCAGCGCCCCGACGACCTGGGCCGCGCTCAGATGATATTCGGCAAGCCGCCGCGGGCTGAGCGTGAGGTGCACTTCCGGCCAGCCCCTGCCCGTGTCCCGCGCCTGGTACACCCCCCGGACTCCGAGAATCGCCGGGCGCAGCGTGAAGGCGAACACCGGCTTCATCGCCGCACTGCTCACGGTGTTCGAAACCAGCGCGTACTCCGCCAGCGGATAGATATTCGGCCGCATCAGGCGCACGCTAATGCTCGCGCCCGGCGGCAGCGGGATGTGCGCAAGCCTCGCCTGCAGCAGTAGATAGGCGGTTTCGGGATTGGTGCTGGGGCTGAAATACACGTGCAGCTTGGTCAGCCCGACGCCCGTCTGGGAGCGCACCAGGGTGACGCCCGGCTCGCCCTTGGCGGCCTGCTCCATCGGCTCGGTCACCGCCAGCAGCATGTATCGCACCGGCAGGTCATTGGTGTGCACCAGAACCGCGACCTTGGGGAAGTCAACGGGCGGGAAGATGCTCTGCGGCAAGCGCTCGAAGGCCACCCAGCCGGCCAACAGCAGCACGGCGGCGAGCACCGCCACCGTGTAGCGATTCTCCCACTGGAACCGCAGGTAGCGGCGGATCATGGCTTCAGGCGCAGCCGCGCGCCGTTGGTCAGCCGTCCGGCGCCGTGCACGACCACCGGCTCGCCGATCCGCAGCGCGCCCTGGATCCAAGCGCGGGGCCCGCGCGTACCGAGCACCGTAACCGGCACGCGCACCGCGCGGCCGGCCTGGTCGATGAAAACGAACGCGTCGGCGCCCTGCATGACCACCGCCCGCAGCGGCACGACGAAGCCCGGCGTCGAGCGCTGCGCAAAGCGCAGGTGCACCCACTCTCCGGGCAACAGCGGCGCACGCGGCGGCGGTGTCACATACACCGTGACCAGACCCGACTGCCGCGCGCTGTGGCCAATACTGTGGATGCGGCCGCTACCCGACCAGCCGGCGAAACGGATCGCGACGGGCGCGCCGCGCGCGAGGCGCATGGCGCTCATCGGCGACAGCAGCGCCTCGATCCAGGGCGCACCGCGTCCATCCAGGGTCACGATCGGCGTACCGGCGCTGACCACCGCTCCGGAGGGCACGCGATAGTTGAGAATACCCGTGAACGGCGCGCGAATCGCCTGGTTGTCGAGCTGTCCCTCCAATGCCTGCGCCTGGGCCTGCATCTGCTTTTCCGTCGCGCGACTGCCCTGCAGGATCTGCAGCGAGACCACGCCATCGTGATACAGCGTACGATCGCGCTGCACGTTCAGCTGCGCGAGGCGCAACTGCGTGCGCGCCGCCTGCAGGCTGGCCTGCAGGCCCGGCGGCGCGATCCGCGCGAGCAGCGTCCCGGCGCGGACCTTGCCCACCGGGCGCTGCGGCTCCCAGACTCGCCCGGACAGCGGGGCGCTCAGGCTGACATGGTTGACACTGCGCACCCGGGCGATGGCGTGCACCTGCGGGCGCCAGGGCGAGCGCTCCACCGGCGCGGTCCGCACCGGCACCGCCGCGCGCGCGGCGGGGGACAGCCCGAACAGCAATGCCGCCGTGACCAGGCCGGCCGGGCCGGCAAATCGGGCCGGATTTTTGCGCGTTGACTTCATGTTGCCGATCGCTCTCCCGGATAAGTGCCCGCGTCGAGCCGCAACTGGGTGTGCGCCATGCGCAGCAGCACCAGCGTAGTCGCGACCTGCAGCCGAGCCTGTAGCCAACCGTTCTCCGCCTGGGCCAGATTCAGGGCATTCAGGGTGCCGGCTTTGTAGCCGTCGCGCGTCATGTCGTAGACCGCGCGCGCGTCCCGGCGCTGCTTGACCGCCTGCCGATAGGCGCGCTCGGCCGCCTGAGCGCTGCCATAGTCGTGCGCGATGGTCGTACGGATCTGCAACAGCACCGAGCGGCGCGCCGCCCGCAGTGCCGCCACGCGCGCATCGGCATCGGCGATGCGATCGCGCTGCGCACCGAAATTGAAGATCGGCATGCGCAGACCGAGAAACACCTCCCACCCGAGATTGCTTGGCCCCGGTGTCGGCACGGTGTCGACACCGTAGTCGACGTCCGCGGTGACGGTCGGCAAACGCGTGGCCCGCAGCGTGCCCGCCTGCGCATCACCGACGGCGATCTGCCGCGCCGCGATGCGAAGCAGCGGCTGCGCCCGCCGGGCCTGCTCGATCCACAGCTGCTCCGTCGGCAGGCGGTGGGATGTCGGGCGAAGCGCCGGCAACACGACGCGCGTCGAGGGGATGCGCCCGAGCAGCACGTCGAGGACACGTTGCGCCGCGCGCCGCTGCGCGCGCGCCTGCTGCAAGCCGCTCTCAGCGTTGTGTCGCAACAGCTTGGTCTGAGCGAGATCCAGTACCGCGGCCGCACCGACCGAGTACTTCTGTTGTGTGCCGCGATACAGGATGTCGACCGATCGCAGCGTGCTCTTCCAGATCCGGACGCGGGCGTGCAGGAGGGCAAGCTGATACCACGCGTCGGCCACCTGCGCGGCCACACTGAGGCGCACCTGCGACCGTTCACTACGCGCCAGCGCTTCTTTGTCCCGGGCCAGTCGCGCCAGCGCGCGCAACTGCGGGGAATACAGCGGCAGGGACAGCTGTAACAGGCCGAACGTCTCGTGCGCGCCGTTGGCCGAGACGAACTGCGGCTGTCCGTTGCGGGTCGAGTTCCAGTAACGCCCTGCGACCAGGGACAGCCGCGGCAACAGAGATGCGCGTCCGGCGCGCGCGCCGTATCGACCCGCCGTGCGCAGATCCTCCGCCTGGCGCACCTGCGGAGAGACCCGCAACGCGGCCGCGATCGCGGCAGGAAGCGGCAGAGCGAGTTCGCCGTTGCCCGCCGCGCTTGCTTGCCCGAGCACCACGTGCATCGGCAGCAGGAACAGGAGCGCACCGGGGAGCAGCCGACGCCATTGCGCGCTCGCGCGCCTTGCACTTCCCCCATTGCCGGGACTGCCGCGCCGCGGCCGCCCCGCGCACCCGATACGCGTACGGCATGCCTGGCGCGTCACCGTCCGCTTGAGCCCGCCAGGTGAATCCGCTGCCGGCGATCCAATCACGTTTCGAGAGGCAGATGGATACATCCCGTCGATTCCATTTACGACCGCCGTCGTACGCGCGCAGGCTACGAGCATTACTCGGCAATTGCAAGGATCTGTCGCACGCAACGAGACGGCGCCTCAACGTGTTCCGACATCGAAGCCGAGGAGCACGCGGCCGTCCCAGCCCGGCGCCCCCGCCGGCACCCGCCGGCGCACCAGCTCGCTCGTCGGGATCGAGGCGGCCAACGCATGCAACCCGCGCTCGTAGTCCGGTATCGAGCGCACGAGCGTCAGGAACAAGTTGGGCCGCTCGATGTGCTGCGCTTCGACCATGCCGACGAACAGGGAGACGGCGTTTCCGCCGGGTTGGATCAACCGCACGTTCGACTTCCACAGACGCAGCACGAGCCGCGAATCGCCGGCCCCGCCCGGCAGCGGCAGGATTCTGACCAGCGCCTGTGGACGGCCGTTCTCCAGACGGGGCAGGACCGGGAGACTGGCCAGCCGCACATGGGGCCTAAGCCAGGCGAGCGCCGAGCGCGGTGTCCAGGGAATCGGGGCGCGCCAACCGTGCGCGGCGAGGTCGCGCGCCAGCCTGACATCGCTGCCCGCCCACTGGAACGTGAGCGGCGCCCGTTCCTCCCCCAGGAGATTGAGGCGGCGCGCCGCCAGCTCGGACCAACCACTGCGCCACCACACCGCCCAGCGCATGGCCTGCGTGTGCGCCTGTACGGCATAGCGGCGCATGTCCGCGCCATGCGATTGCTCCACATGCGCCACGCCGACCGCGAGCAACGCCGCCCCGGCGAGGGCGCACAGGCCGCCCGCCCTGACCGGCGGCGGATTGCGGCGCAGGTACGCGATGGCGAGAAACGCGGCCCATGCGGTGCCGAAGGCGACGCCCGCCAACACACCGGAGAGCCAGTGCGCACCGAGGTAGACGCGCGAGAAAGCGATCGCCGCGACCAGGATCGCCGCCAAGCTCGTCACGATGAGCTTCCAGCGCATCGTCAACTCCCAGGCCGCCACCATGGCCAGAAAGCCGTACAGCGCCGCGTTCGCGGCCGAGTGCCCTCCCGGAAAGGCGAATGCGCTCCAGCGCGAATCGAACGGCTGGACTTGCGGGCCGTGCGGCAGCGCATCGAGGAACAGCATCAAGACGATCGAGAGCCCGACGACTCCGGCCGCATGCGCCGCACCCCGCCAATTGCGGCGCAGCGCGAACCAGAGAACGACGGCCAAACCCACCGCGATCACGACCTGGGCATCGCCGAACTCGGTCACGGCCACCATGACACGATCGAACCACACGGTGCGCAGTGACTGCAGAAAATGGAACACGGCCTCGTTGGCCCGAATGAGCGGATCACCAGCCAACACGTCCTGCAGCACGCCGAGAAACAGCCACAGACTTCCCACCAGGATCGCCCCGAGCAGCGCCAGACCCGGCAGCTCCTTGCGGGCCGGATCGAGGATCGACAGGAGCGCGCGCCCGAACCAGGTGTCGCGGCCCTGTGCCCACACGCGAACCCGCTCCTGACCGGCGGCGATCACCGCGGGCAGACGCCTCAGACCATAGCGCGTGATCCACACGACCAAGGCGAGCAGAACGGCCAGGACACCCACCAGGACGGCGAGGCGTCCCGCGACGGCGCCGAGGACCACCAGCGTCGCGCCGATCGCGACACCGGCCAGGATGTGTACCGGTCCCCACAGCAGCGCCGACACGACGTTCATGACGTAGAAACGTCTCGGCCGCATGCGCAGTGTGCCGGCGAGCGTCGGAACGATTGACCTGACGCCCGGCGTGAATCGCGCGATGAACACGCTCTTGCCGCCGTGGCGACGCAGAAACTCCTCGCCGCGCGTCACCACGCGGGGGTAGTGGCTGAACGGCCAGTGACTGACGATCGACTCGCGATAATGGCGGCCGAGCCAGAAAGAAAGGCCATCGCCGAGAATCGCCCCGACGGTGGCCGCGATCATCAGGGGCCACAGGCCCAGGGCGCCGGTCGGCACCAACGCGCCGACGCCGAGAATGATGGCGTCGCCGGGGACGAAGGCGCCGACGATGGGCAGCGCCTCCAACAGGGACACGAGCAGGATCAGGCCATACGCGAGCTCCCGGTGGGCGCGGGAGAATGCAACCACAGAACTCAGGAGCGCCCCACCCATAGCAAATGACCTCATCAACTTGACCGCGGCTCGCGGACGCGGGTGCCACCGGTGGATTG
>JAJZZR010000078.1 GCA_021797465.1 Pseudomonadota bacterium
TTCCGATCTAGCTACTACCGCGAGCGCGAGCTCGTGCCCCATGACCTGCTGCCCGAGATGCAGCACGCGCGCATCGTCATCACGAACTACCACGCGTTTCACCTGCGCGAGCGCATGGAACTGTCCGCCGGCGGCCGCGCGCTCCTTCAGGGCCGCACCGGCGAGGCGCTGGCGACGACCGAAACCGAAGGCCAGATGATCCAGCGCGTGTGCCCCGAGCTGATGGGCTTCAAGCACATCGTCGTGCTCAACGACGAGGCGCATCATTGCTATCGCGAAAAGCCCCCCGAAGCCGACGACGAAGCGCTCAAGGGCGAGGCCAAGCAAGAAGCCGAGCGCAACAGCAAAGCGGCGCGCCTGTGGATCTCCGGTCTCGAAGCCGTAAACCGCAAGCTCGGCAAGGAGGGCCAGCCCGGTATCGCCCGTGTGTTCGACCTCTCCGCAACGCCCTTCTTTCTCGCCGGATCGGGTTACGCGGAAGGGACACTCTTCGCGTGGACGATGAGCGATTTCTCTCTGATGGACGCCATCGAGTGCGGCATCGTCAAATTGCCCCGCGTGCCGGTGGCAGAGAACATCACCGGCGATGAGATGCCGTTGTACCGCAATCTCTGGGAGAACATCCGCAAGGACATGCCGAAGAAGGGACGCGGCCAGAGCGAGGCGCTGGATCCGGAGAAGCTCCCCATCAAGTTGCAGACCGCGCTGCAGGCGCTCTACGGCCACTATGAGAAGACCTTCGAGTTGTGGCAGCAGCGCGGCATCGCCGTACCACCCTGCTTCATCATCGTCTGCCAGAACACCGCCATCTCGAAGCTGGTGTACGACTACGTCTCCGGTTTCACGCGCACGAATCCCGATGGCACCGAGACGCAGTACAACGGCCGCCTGACCCTGTTCCAGAACTTCGATCCCGTCACGCTGAACCCGCTGCCGCGACCCAATACGCTACTCATCGATTCCGAGCAGCTCGAGTCCGGGGAGAAACTGGATGACACCTTCCGTACCTTCGCCGCCGATGAGATCGAGCGCTTCCGCCGCGAAAAAGTGGAACGTTCCGGTGACCCGCACGCCGCCGACAATCTGACCGACCAGGACCTGCTCCGCGAGGTCATGAACACCGTGGGCAAACCCGGACAGCTCGGCGCCCAAGTCCGCTGCGTCGTCTCCGTCGCCATGCTCACCGAAGGGTGGGACGCGAATAACGTCACCCACATCCTCGGCATCCGCGCCTTCGGCACCCAACTCCTCTGCGAGCAGGTCATTGGCCGTGCGCTGCGCCGCCAGAGCTACGATTTGAACGAGGAGGGCCGGTTCAACACCGAATATGCCGACATCTTCGGCGTGCCGTTCGACTTCACCGCCAAGCCCGTGGTCGCGCCCCCCCAGTCCCCTCGTGAGACCGTGCAGGTGAGGGCGGTGCGGCCCGAGCGCGATGCCCTCGAAATCCGCTTCCCGCGCGTCGAGGGCTACCGCCTCGAGCTTCCCGAGGAACGGCTGACCGCCGTGTTCGACGAGGATTCCAAATACGTCCTGACCCCGGAGACCGTCGGCCCGACCACCACGACCAATTCCGGCATCATCGGCGAGCAGGCGAACATCGACGTACGGCACCTCGCCACCGTGCGTCCCTCGACGCTCGTGATGAACCTGACCCGCCACCTGCTCTACAGCAAGTGGCGCGATCCGGGCGAGGAGCCCAAGCTTCACCTGTTCGGACAGTTAAAGCGCATCGTCAAGCAATGGCTGGACACGTGCCTGGTTTGCAAGGGCGACACTTACCCCGCCATGCTGATGTACCGACAGCTGGCGGACCAAGCCTGCGAGTACATCCACGCCGGCATCAATTCCACGGCGGGCAAGAGCAAGGTCGTACGAGCGCTGCTCGACCCGTACAACCCCACAGGCTCCACCGCGCACGTGCGCTTCAATACCTCTCGCCCCGAGCGCTGGGACACCCGCGGGCCGCCGCCGAAGAATCACGTGAACTGGGTGATACTGGACAGTGACTGGGAGGCGGAGTTTTGCCGCATCGCCGAGGCGCACCCGAAAGTAGCGGCCTATACCAAGAACCACAACCTGGGACTCGAAGTGCCGTACCGGCACGAATCCCAGGCGCGCCGCTACCTGCCGGATTTCATCCTGCGCGTCGATGACGGGCGGGGAGCGGAGGACCTGCTCAACCTGGTGGTCGAGATCAAGGGCTACCGCCGGGAAGATGCAAAAATGAAGAAAATCACCATGAATAGCTACTGGATCCCGGGCGTGAATGCGCTTAAGACGTACGGCCGCTGGGCCTTTGCCGAGTTCGACGACCTCTATGCGATGGAGAAGGACTTCAAGGCCAAGCTCGAAGCTGAATTCAATCGCGTGATCAGCGCGGCCGCCGCCGGGAGCGCCTGATCATGGCCCGTAAGCCCGCGACTCCAAAACAGGTCGAAGACTTGAAGCACGCCGAATCCAAGCGCCGCAACATCCCGACCGCCGAATACCAGTCGGTGCAGGACAAGGCGCAGCAAGCCCCCAAGGTGCTGCGCTACCCGCGCAACACCGACCTCGACCCACAGCTCGTCTGGCGCGGGAAAGACGAACAAGACGCCGAGGATCTCATCGTCCAGGCACCCCCGATCTACATCCAGGAGAAGGTCCACCCGAAGGCGCTGATCGATGACCTGCTGCGCCAGACCCGCGAAAGCCAGCACGAGGCAGGACAGACCACGGCCGACCTCTTCGCCGACTTCAACGGCATCCCCAAGGGCATCGACAAGACCGAGTTCTACCAGCACGACCAGAACTGGACGAACCGGATGATCCTCGGCGACTCATTGCAGGTGATGGCGAGCCTCGCTGAGCGCGAGGGGCTGCGCGGCAAGGTGCAATGCATCTATTTCGACCCCCCCTATGGGATCAAGTTCAACAGCAACTTTCAATGGTCGACGACGAGCCGTGATGTGAAGGATGGGAAGGCCGATCACATCACGCGGGAACCGGAGCAGGTGAGGGCGTTCCGGGATATCTGGAGGGATGGCGTCCACTCGTATTTGAGCTATTTGCGCGATCGCTTGACGGTTGCGCGTGATCTACTGACCGAGTCCGGATCACTCTTTCTGCAGATCGGCGACGAGAACATGCATCGTGTGCGCACGCTTTTAGACGAAGTGTTTGGCGACGAGAACTTTATTGGTCTCATTTGGTTTCGCAAGAAGACGATGCCGCTCGGCGCTACGTATCTAGAACGTATGGGTGATTATATTGTTTGGTTCGCAAAGGATAGTACAAAGACAAAATTCCGCCGCTTGTACAAGCAGATTGACATTGCAGGTGATTTTCACTGGAACTGGCGACAGCTCGACGAGACGACACGCCAGAAATACGGGAAGGTAGAAATTACGCGTGGCACGCCCGGCGAACCAGTTAGGTTGGTCTCGATGTGGCCGCCGTCGTATAGCGAAAAAGACAACTACAAGTTGCCGTTCAGAGGTAAAGAATGGCCGCCGGCCCCGGGACAGTGTTATCCGTCTGGCATGGATAGACTTGAACGAGTCATCAGGGCAAATCGCATCGAGATTGAGGGACAGTACCTCCGTTACGCGATGAAGCTATCTGACGATGACACCACGAAACTAAACTTGACGTGGACTGACACAGTTGGCGCTCGCGACCAACGCTACGTCGTGGAGACCACCGAATTCGTTGTTCAACGGTGCGTTCAACTTGTCACCGATCCTGGCGATCTTGTTCTCGATCCGACTTGCGGCTCCGGAACTACTGCAACAGTCGCCGAACAGTGGGGCCGCCGCTGGATCACCATTGACACTTCTCGTGTTGCCCTCGCACTGGCCCGTGCCCGCCTCATGGGCGCCCGCTATCCGTTCTACCTGCTGGCCGATTCCCGCGAGGGCCAGCTCAAGGAAGCGGAAGTCACCCGTACTGCGCTCAGCACACAGCCCACATACGGCAATATTCGTCATGGCTTCGTCTACGAGCGCGTACGGCATATCACTCTGAAATCTATTGCCAATAATGCCGAAATCGACGTTATCTGGGAGAACTGGCAGAAGACATTGGAGCCACTTCGCGAGCAATTGAATGCAGCACTGAAGAAGTCTTGGCAGGAATGGGAGATCCCACGCGAGGCCGAATCCGGCTGGTCCGCAGCCACGAAGAAAATCCATGCCGACTGGTGGCAAGCGCGCATCTCGCGCCAAAAGGAGATCGACGCCTCTATCGCGGCCAAAGCCGACTACGAATACCTGTACGACAAGCCCTATACCGACAGCAAGACCGTCCGGGTTGCCGGGCCCTTCACGGTGGAATCCCTCAGTCCCCACCGGATGCTGGGCGTCGACGAGAACGACGAGCTGATTGATCCGCTGAAATCCGGCTCCGGCGGAGAACGCGTCGGGAGCAGTTTTGAGCAGATGATCCTGGAGAATTTGAAAATCGCCGGAGTTCAGCAGGCGCATAAGGAGGATCGCATCCAGTTCACGGCGCTGACGGGCTGGCCCGGAGACTTCATCTGCGCTGAAGGACGCTACCAGGAAGGCGACGCTGAGAAGCGCGCAGGCATCTTCATAGGTCCAGAATTTGGCACCGTGTCGCGCCCCGACCTGGTGGAGGCCGCGCGCGAGGCAGGCGACGCCGGATTTGACGTGCTGATCGCCTGCGCTTTCAACTATGAGGCGCACGCCAACGAGTTCCACAAGCTCGGCCGCATCCCGGTGCTCAAGGCACGCATGAACGCCGACCTGCATATGGCCGCTGACCTCAAGGCGACCGGCAAAGGCAACCTGTTCGTCATCTTTGGCGAGCCCGACATCGAGATCCTGGATCCGGAGAAACCGCAGATCCGCGTCAAAGTACGCGGTGTCGATGTGTTCGACCCCGCCACCGGCGAGGTGCGCAGCGACGATACGGACAAGATCGCCTGTTGGTTCATCGACACCGACTACAACGGCGAGAGCTTCTTCGTCCGGCATGCATACTTTTTGGGCCAGAACGACCCCTACAAGGCACTGAAGACGACACTGAAGGCGGAGATCGACGAAGACGCCTGGGCCAGCTTGCACAGCGACACGTCGCGCCCATTTCCGAAGCCTAAGTCCGGCCGTATCGCGGTGAAGGTGATCAACCACCTGGGAGATGAAGTGATGAAGGTGTTCAGGGTTTAAACACCATCGCCGCTAAGTTAATTTTGGAGCAATTTCTTGGCACCGGGGATTAAGTTGTATGAGGTGGCGCGAGCCCGACCGGCACAGAAGCGCCGTTTCTTCCGTTCTTCCTTGCGCTTCTCCAACAG